>CALLYN010000243.1 GCA_937858455.1 uncultured Kouleothrix sp. | reverse complement strand
GACAAAGGCCGATGACCCCGAACCGATCAGGGCCTGGCTGGCCGCGGCCGGCATCTTCGTGGTGGCCAGCGCCGGCAACGAAGGCCCGCGCTGCGGCAGCGTCAGCGACCCGATCGCGATCTACGACGCGGCCTTCAGCGTCGGCGCGGTCGACCGCGCCGGCGATATCGCCAGCTTCAGCAGCCGTGGCCCGGTGAACGTCGACGGCAGCGACCGCGTCAAGCCCGACATCATGGCGCCCGGCGTTGGCGTGCTGTCGGCGCTGCCCGGCGGCACCTACGGCGAGAACAGCGGCACCTCGATGGCTGGGCCGCACGTGGCCGGCGTGGTGGCGCTCATGTGGTCGGCCCAGCCCAAGCTGATCGGCAATATCGACCGCACCGAGCAGCTGCTGATCGAGACCGCCCGGCCCTACGAGGGCGCGCGCGCTGGCTGCTTCGACGCCGGCACGCCCAACGATGCAGTCGGCTATGGCGTCGTCGACGCTTACGCCGCTGTCAAGGCCGCGCTGGCCGAGCCCTGACGCTACTGCGCGGGCGCGCCGGCGTGCCCGGCGCGCTGGAGCTCGATCGCCAGCCGGGTGGCCGCCAGCACGTCGGGCACGACGTAGTCGGCCAGCGCGGCGGCGCGCTCGTCGGCCTCGCCCACCAGCACGGTGGTCATGCCCAGCGCGCGCGCGGGCGGCAGGTTTTTCGCGGTGTCCTCGACCAGCATCGCCGCGCTGCCTTCGATGCCGAGCGCGCCCAGCACTGCCTGGTACGCCGCCGGGTCGGGCTTGGGCCGCAGCCCCGAGTAGTGGATGTCGAACACGTGGCTGAAGTGCCGCTCGATGCCAAGCACCGCCAGCACCCGCCGCGCGTAGCTGGCCGGCGCGTTGGTGAAGATCGCCTTGCCGGCGCGCAGCTCGCTCAGCAGGTGGTCGAGCTCGGCGTCCGAGGCCAGAAACGCCTCGATCGCCACGTCGTGCACAAACGCCAGGTAGTCGTCGGGGTCGACACGGTGGTGCAGCTGCAGGCCGTGCAGCGTCGTACCGTACTCGACATAATACTGCTTGCGCAGCTGAAGCGCGCGCGCGTCGTCGAGGTCGAGCAGGTTCTTCACATACTCGTTGATCCGGCTGTCGATGCCTTTCATCAGGCCCGACGAGGCCGGGTAGATCGTATTATCGAGGTCGAACAGAACAGTGCTGAGCGGCATAGGCACCTGCACTACTATAGCTTCGCGTATAGTATAGCAGGCGCGCTGGCAGAAAGCGCGCCGTGGCGGCGAGCGCGTGGCCGGCTCATGCCTCAGGGCCGCCCGGCACCTGCTGCCGCGCCACGAGGCATGATCCACCGGCGTAGCTTGCGCGGCGGCTTCGCTTTCCCAGCGCTAGGCCGGCCGCGCGGCGCGCTCCTTCATCCGCACCGCGCGCCGCTCGACCAGCAGGTAGAACACGTAGGCGCAGCCGATCGAGAAGGGCGTCGCCACGCCGAGCATCAGCGCCAGGCGCGCGTCGGCCGAGATCGGCAGCCGCAGGCTTTCGAGGTTGAACAGCGCCTGGATGGGGTTGTGGATCAGGTACAGGCTGTACGAAAAGCCGCCCAGCCCCACCAGCACGCGCGACTCGAGCAGCCGCAGGCCGGCCGAGCGCGCCGCGCCGCTACGCAGCATAGCCGTGAAGCGCACCAGCCAGTGCATCACCACCAGCCCGGCCAGCGGCTCAAAGAGATAGGCGTGCCAGTCCATCCACGAGTGGTTCCACACCAGCCCGCCCAGCACCACCAGCGTCAGCGCGATGTTCAGCCAGCGCCAGCGCGCCTGCGTGCGGTAGGCTAGTGCGCGCGGCCCATCCGAGAACGCAATCGCCGCGCCGGCCATGCCCATTGCGAACAGCCCCAGAAACCACAGGTGGCTATCGTCAAGGCCCATCGATGCCGGCAGCAGCAGGTGCGGCAGCAGGCCAAGCGCCAGCGCCGCCACCACGGTGAGCGCCATGTTTGTGCGCCGCAGGATCGGCAGCAGAATGGCCGGGAACAGGAAGTAGATCTGCCACTCGACCGACACGCTCCACATCGGCCCGTCGATGCGGAAGATCCAGTCGGGCCGCAGGTTGTGGATCAGCAGCAGGTGCGCCACCACCGCGTCGAGCGTGATCGGCAGCTTGGTGTCCCACGCGGTGCCCTGCGGCGTCTGCAGCGCCGGCGCAAGCGCGATCACGCCTAGCGCCAGCAGCAGCGCGGCGTAGTAGGGCGGCAGGATGCGCCAGGCCCGCCGGCGCACAAACGCCGCGAAGCCACCCGGCAGCTCGGTGGTGTTGCGCTGCACCAGCGGCAGCATCAGGCAGAAGCCCGAGAGCACAATGAACACCGGCACCGCGTAGGTGCCGTAGTCGAACAGAAATGCCACGAGCTGCATCGGCGCCGAGAGCGCGTCGCGCGGGGTGTTGGCGTAGCCGCTGTACAGCACGGCGTGGAACAGCGCTACGTACAGCGCCGCCAGGCCGCGCAGGCCGTCCAACATGTCGAGGCGCAGGCGCTGCGGCGGGATGGCGGCTACGACGCTCGGTGCGTCGTCGTGCGTAGGAGCGAGCTGGATCGAACGCTGCATCGGGGGCTCCTTGGCCATAGTGCGGAGATCGGTTGGGCTGCTTGGCGCGGCGGCTGCAGGCGCTCGCGGCATAGCTTGTGTTGATACGCATTGTAGCGCCCACGCCTTTACATTTGCCTAAACAAAATGTTCGTGTGCCGTTGCAGTTTTGTAAGGCTGGCACGGCCTACGCAGGGCCTACGTAGGGCGCACGCGCGCCCTTGCCTATCCCACAGGCGCTGTGAGTGGCGGCTTTGCCGCCGCACACACACATGCCCCCTTCCCGCGCGGCGGGAAAGAGGCAAGGGCAGAGGGGCAAAAACCCATTTTCGCGCTCTGTCATACCAACTCCGTTTGATTACTTGTGTTTTCTTGTGCGGCGCCCGGCAAAGCCGG
>CALLYN010000242.1 GCA_937858455.1 uncultured Kouleothrix sp. | reverse complement strand
GCGGCCACCAGCGCGCCGAGCAACGCGGGCGGGGCGGCGGCCACCAGCGCGCCGAGCGGCGGCGGATCGGCCAGCGCCGGAGCATGCTCCGATGCGGGCAAAGGCCAGCAGATTACCATGTGGAGCCCGCTCACCGGCCCCGACGGCGACGAAATGACCGGGCTGGCCAACAAGTTCAGCCAGGAAAACAGCCTGGGCATCAAGGTGACGCACACCGCCCAGCCGGATTACCTGCAGAAGCTGAACACGGCTGCGGCCGGCAATAGCCTGCCGGACATGACCGTGATCCGCGCCGGCGATATTGGCGAGATGGTCGCGCGCAATGTGCTCAAGCCTATGTCGGATGCCGCGCTGACCGAAGCCGGTGGCGCGGACGCACTGCAGAGCCAGTTCACCGAGGCGGTGTGGAACGCCGGCCAGGTGAAAGACAAGCGCTATACCATTCCGCTCGACACCCACCCGCTGGTGCTGTACTACAACAAAGACATGTTCCAGAAGGCCGGCATCACCGTGCCGACCGACCGGCCCATGACCAAGGAAGAGTTCGAGAAGGCCGTCGACGCGCTGAACAAAGACGGCGTGGCCGGCGTGGCGCTCGGCACCGCGTTCCAGACGGGCGCGTGGTTCCAGGCGCTGATCCGCCAGTTCGGCGGCGACATCACCGACGCCACCGGCAGCAAGGCTACCTTCAACAGCGACGCCGGCGTGCAGGCGGCTACCTACATCCACGATCTGAAAGCCAAAACCACGCCGCAGGTCAATGGCGCGGGCGACCCCGAAGTGAAGCTGTTTCAGCAGCAGAAGGCCGCGATGGTGTTCCACGGCCCGTGGCATATCAGCGACATGGTCAAGCTGCCGTTCGTCGGCTTCGCAGAGATGCCGCAGATTGGCAGCACCTACTCGGTGTGGGGCAACTCGCACCAGCTGGCCATGACCACCGAAGACCCGGCCAAGCAGGCCGCTGCGGGCTGCTGGGTCGGCTGGCTCTCGCAGAACTCGGTGCAGTGGGCCAAAGCCGGCCAGGTGCCTGCGCGTAAGTCGGCCCGCGAGAGCGCCGACCTCGCCAGCGTCTCGCCGCCGGTGGCGGCATTTGCCAAAGAGGTCGAGGCGGTGAAGTTCCTGCCGCCGGTGCCCGGCCTGGAAGGCGCGCTGTGGGGCCAGGGCTTCGAGCCCGCGCTGAACGCCTACCTGCTCGGCCAGAGCCAGGACATCAAGCAGGGCCTCAACGACGCGGCCGCGAAGTCGGACAAGATCATCCAGGATAACGCAGCCAAGTACAAATAGCGAACGATTGCCGGCGCTGTGCCGCCGCAGCACGCCTGCCCCACGCCAGGGGCCGGGCGCGCTGCGGCGGCGAGCGAATGCTCTAGTGGGAGGCTGCGTATGGCAACATCTCAACCCGCGCGCGCCGCACGAGCAGCGGCCAGCGGCGCACCTGCGCGGCGCTTCAGCGCCACGCCCTACCTGTTTGTTTTGCCGCACCTGCTGTTTTTTGCGGCGTTTCTCGGCTACCCATTCTTCTACGGCATCTACATCAGCCTGTTCGACTTCGACTTTCTGCGCCCCGAGTACCGGCCGTTTGTCGGCTTTCAGAACTATGCCAACCTGCTGTGGAACCGCAGCAGCATCCAGTTTGGCGATTTCTGGCAATCGGTGGCGAATACCGCGCGGTTCCTGCTGTACAGCGTGCCGCCGCTGGTGATCGGCGCGCTGCTGCTGGCGGTGCTGCTGAACGGCCGCTACCGCGGGCGCAACCTGTTCCGCGGGCTGTACTTCGCGCCGTACGCGCTCTCGGTGACGGTGGCGGCGGTGCTGTGGCGCTGGCTGTTCGAGCAGGGCGGCCTGATCGACAGCTACATGCAGCGCCTGGGCCTGCAGTCGGTATCGTGGCTTGGCACGCAGCCGTGGGCCTGGCTGGCGATCACGATCTGCACGGTGTGGTGGACGATCGGCTTCAACACCGTGATCTTCCTCGCGGCGCTGCAAGACATCCCCGACACGCTGTACGAGGCCGCCAGCATCGACGGCGCGAACAGCTTCCAGCAGTTCGCCAGCATCACCATCCCCATGCTGCGCCCGGTGCTGATCTTCGTCGTCACGATCACGCTGATCGCCTCGGCCAACCTGTTCGGCCAGTCGTTCATCATGACCGGCACGCAGAGCCGGGTGATCGGCACCGAGTCGATTGTGCAGAAGATCTACGACGAGGGCATCGCCCAGAACCGCATGGGCAGCGCGGCGGCGATGTCGATCCTGGTGGCGGCGGCGCTGCTGGTGCTCACCACGATCAACTTCCGCGTGTTTGGGCGCAACGAGCAGGAATAAGCGCATACGAGGAGCTTTGCTATGGCAGCAGTACCTGCACCGACCGAGCGCGTCAGCGGCGGCCCGGCCGGCGTCACCATGCTGGCGCGGCTCGCGCTCTACCTCGTGCTGATCCTGATCGGCCTGTTCTTTATGCTGCCGCTGATCTGGATGTTTAGCACCGCCTTTAAACCATTCGTCGAGACGCTCGAGCCCACCTGGATCCCCCGCGAGCCTACGGTCGAGAACTTCACCAATATTTTCAACGATCCGTCCATCCCGGTGCTGCGCTGGTTTGTGAACAGCCTGGGCGTGGCGGCGGCGTTCACCGCGCTGGTGGTGCTGATCGACTCGCTGGCGGCCTACGCCTACGCGCGCATGGAGTTTGCCGGCCGCAACCTGCTGTTCGGGCTGCTGCTGGCCACGCTGGTGATGCCCGGGATCATGTTCCTGGTGCCGAACTACGTGACGATCGCGCGGCTGGGCTGGCTGAACACCTACCGCGGCGTGATCGCGCCGGGCCTCTCGGGCGTGTTCGGCGTGTTCTTCATGCGCCAGTTCTTCCAGAGCATCCCCAAAGAGCTGGAGGAGGCCGCGTATATCGACGGCGCGACGGTGTGGACGACCTTCTGGCGCGTGTCGCTGCCGCTGGCCAAGGGCGCGATCGCTACGCTGGCGATCATTACGTTTCTTACGTCGTGGAACGATTTCCTGTGGCCGCTGCTGATCCTCAATGACCGCGAGCTGCAGACTTTGCCGGTGGGCCTGGCGACCATTCAGGGCCAGTATACCTTCGACTACGGCAAGCTGATGGCCGGCGCCGTCGTGACGGCCGCGCCGGTGCTGATCCTGTACGTCTTCTTGCAGCGCTACATCATTCAGAATGTGGCCATGACCGGGCTGAAGGGCTGAGCGGCCGGCTGCGCACGCGCAGGCACGCCGGCTACCAGGCGATACAGAAACAGCGTGGGCGGCAGCGTGCAGCCGCGAAACAGTGGAGCGACGATACATGTGTGTGCCCATGAAGCGCGCGCCGGTGCTGATCGCGGGCTGGCTGCTGGCCTGCGTGCTCGCGGCGTGCGGCGCCGGCCAGCCGGCCGCATCGCAGCCGACGCCACAGCCGAGCGCC
>CALLYN010000241.1 GCA_937858455.1 uncultured Kouleothrix sp. | reverse complement strand
TCACCCCCCTCACCCCCCTCTCCCGCGCGCGGGAGAGGGGGGTGAGGGGGGTGAGGGCCGACGTTGCACGAGCCCTGTGCACTACGTGGCGAAGCCACGTAGTGCATCACAATAAGAAATTTGGGGGACGGCTTCGCCGCCCCCAAACCCCCACCAAAGTGTACGTAATCAAGCGAATTTAGTATGAAAGGGGAATCCAATGCGCGAGCCAGCGCTAAGCGTTGCCGAGATCATTGAGCCAGCCAGCGTGGAGCAGCTGAACCAAGTGCGCGCGCTGATGCGAGCGTTTGTCGAGTGGAGCCGGCAGCGCTACGCAGCCTATATCGATCAAGTAAACGCCTACTTCGAGGCCAAGGCCTTCAACGCCGAGCTTGATGGGCTGCCGGGTGCCTACGCGCGGCCGCTCGGGCGGCTGCTGCTGGCTCAAATTGATGGTCAGCCGGCTGGCTGCGTCGCGTTTCGACCATTTGACGCCAGTGGCTGTGAGATGAAGCGCATGTTTGTCGCGCCGGCATTCCAGGGGCGCGGGGCGGGGCGAGCGCTCGCCGAGCGCCTAATTGCCGAAGCGCGTGCCAGCGGCTATGCGCGCATGCTGCTCGACACTGGGTTTCTCCAAGTTGAAGCCCAGAACCTCTATCACAGCCTGGGCTTTGTCGATATCGAGCCGTACTACCCGATCCCTGATGCGGCGCGAAGCACCGCGCTGTTTATGGAGCTGCGGCTCGATCGCTGACGACGCCTTTGGAGTGCCATTGGCATATGTTGGATCGCTACCTGTGTGCTAGGAGCCAGATAGCGCGGATTCGGCCAGCCGAACCCATGCGGCCGCGCCGGTGGTGAGAATGCGGTCGTTGAAGTCGTAGCGCGGTGTGTGGAGCCCGGCAGTATCGCCGTTGCCGATCCAGATATATGCGCCGGGCCGCGCCTGCAGGAGAAATGAGAAGTCTTCAGCGGTCATCAGCGGCTTCAGCTGTGTGTGCACGCGCTCGCGACCTGCCACCTGTGCAAGCACCTCGGCGGCAAAGCCGGCCTCGCGCGGCGTGTTGATCGTCGCCGGGTAGCCGGGCACGAAGTTCACCTCGGCGATCACGCCGTAGCTCGCCGCCGTGCCGGCAGCCAGGCGCCGCAGCCCGTCCTCGAGCGCGGCGCGCGTCTGTGGGGTGTAGCTGCGCGCAGTGCCCTGGAGTCTGACGGTCGCGGGGATCACGTTGCTGGCCTCGCCGCCGTGGAACTGGGTGACCGACAGCACCGCCGGCTCGAGCGGGTCGAGGCTGCGGCTGACCAGCGACTGCAGCGCCTGCACCAGCGCGCTGCCGGCCAGGATTGGGTCGGCGGTGGTGTGCGGCAGCGCCGCGTGTGCTCCCGCGGCCGTGAGCACAATCTCGAAGTAATCGCCGGCGGCCATCATTGGGCCTGGCATCACGGCGAACTCTCCGGCCGGCAGGCCGGGGATATTGTGCATACCATACACATCGTCGACCGGAAAGCGCTCGAACAGCCCATCGCGCAGCATCTCGCGCGCCCCGCCGCCGCGCTCCTCAGCCGGCTGAAAGATAAACACAACCGTGCCATCGAGCGCCCGCGTGGCGCTCAGGTAGCGCGCGGCCAGCAGCAGCATGGCGGTGTGCCCATCGTGGCCGCACGCGTGCATCTTGCCAGTAATTGTGGAGCGATAGGGCAGATCGGCCTGCTCACTGATATCAAGCGCGTCTATATCGGCCCGCAGGCCGATCGTGCGGCGGCTGGCGCCGTGGCGCAGCACGCCAACCACGCCGGTGCCCGCGATGCCGCGATGAACCTCCAAGCCGTACGCTGCTAGCTCGCGTGCCACCAGCGCGGCGGTGAGGTGCTCTTCGTAGGCCGTCTCCGGGTAGGCGTGCAGCTGCCGGCGCAGGGCGACGAAATCTTCGCGCCAGGCCGCAAGCGCTTCAATCGGCAGTGGTGGTGTACGCTGGGTCACAGAGTATCTCCTGCAGAGAAGACCTGCCAAGGGCATCCGTTTTTCGCGCTCTCAGAGCCCCAAAAAGCATCTTGTGGGCGGCAAAGCCGCCGCCGCCAAGCGTGGTGATTGAGGCTTTGCAAGCCTGCTAAGCCAGCCCGGCTGGGCGGGTATGCTCGACCACGCCGCTGATCTGCTGTGGGTTCGCCAGCAGGTTCAGGATCGGGCAGGCGCGCTCCACAGCATCGTGCAGCGCGGCGATCTGCTCCTCCGAAGCTGGCGAGGTGAGCTGCACAGTGTAGCGAATATTGTGGGGGTAGATCGGGATGTCCTCATAGCCGGGCCGGCCGGCGCGCGGATCCATCTGCCCGGTGACGGTGACGCTCAGCGAGTCGAGCGGAACCTGCCGATCGGCGGCTTGGATCAGAAAGATGTGCGTCAGGCAGCTGCCCAATACTCCCAGCTGTAGCTCGGGCGAGCTGGGGCCAAGGTTGTAGCCGGCGAAGTCGGGGCCGCTGTCGCTGATGATCTGGAAGTCACGGATGCGGATGCGCCGTACCCCGCTGCGGCCCTCGGCGGTCACGCTCGCCTGAAGCGTCAGCGGCGGTGTGCCGCCGCTCTGCGCGGCCGCGTTGCGGGCAAGTATGGCGTCGCGCTTTTGGGCCAGGTACTCACGAAGTGTGCTCATCGATCCTGTCTCCTGCTTCGCTGTTACACGAACCATGGCTCACCTGATGACCGTGCCTACACCAACGATCGGCGTGGGTTGAACAGCCTGTATGTGATCGCTCTATACGCTACGCTTTGCCCCAAGCCAGCGCGCGCCCAAGCGTATACAGCTCGGCTGCCAGTGCGCTGATCTGCGCCTCGACGGCATCCGGGATCTGCGTCTTCTCTGGGAACTGCGCGTCGACAATGTAGAGCGCCTGTGAGGCGCTGAGGCCGCGCAGGCTTGCGACCAATGGGCGCAGCGCGTGATCCGCTACCAGCGCGTGGGCTAGACCCGCACCGGTGGCGATCAAGCCGGTAACAGTGCCGCGCAGCGCATCTTGCGGAAACAGGTCGAAAAACGCCTTGAGCTGCCCGGCATAGCTCGCGCGGTACACCGGCGTGCCGAGTATGAGGATATTTGCCGTTGCGGATCGCTGGATTGCCGCCTCGACGCTCGGGTCCTGCCGGCGCGCCAGCAGGGCCTCGGCCGGCAGATCGCTCAAGTCCAGCAGCTCGGTTGCCACTTGCAGTTCCGCCAGCCGCACCAGCGTTCGCTCAACCAGAATGCGCGAGCGTGAATTTGCCGATGGGCTTCCCGAGATCCCCAGCGCGCGTAGTGGCGCGGGCTGCGCAGTCATCGCCGCTTCCTTTCTGATACAGATAGTGCCGCTCTGCCGAAGGCTGGGCACGCCAACTGCGTACATCGTTTTTTCAGAACCTGTCTGAAATAGGGGAGGTGCGAGGGAGTATGCTCCGCGCGCACTCCCGCCTGGCGGGTGGCGGCCACGAATATGCCCGCTACTCGCTTTCAGGCAGCTCCTCATCGCTCAGCACATTTGTAGTCAATCTTAAATTAATTAATCATGTTTGTCAACATATTTTAATTGACAAACATGATTAAATATATTAACTTTATGCTGCAGTAAGCAGCTGGTTTGATGTAGGGATGTGTATGAGCACCTGGGTACACTCTCACGAGACAAAGACGGCGAGCGCGGCTGCCCCCGAGGCGCTCTGCTACGAAATTCTTCCCGTCACTCTGCACACCGGCCAGATCGTGTATGTTCAGCGCTGCGACGACATCGCGCGGGCCTGGTACGAGCCGTACATTGCCGCAGCGCACCCCAGCAGGGTCGTGCGCGCGTGCGTTGAGGCTTTCTTTGGCCGGGCGCTCGACCCAAGTGCGACGGTCGTGCATTCGACCGCCTGGCGCTACGAGAGCGGCGCCCACGCATCGGGCCGGCTGATCCTAACCTATCTGGCTGTGCTGCCACCGATCGCGTGTATCAGCCAGCTCAAGGCGGCCAGCCCGATCCGGCTTGAGCCAGTCGGCGGCGTGGCGCCTGCGCGCAGCAGTACCTTAGCTCCCCCCGATCAGATTACGCTGCAGCACGTGCTGGCGCACGCGCTCGATCACCTGCGGCTGTTGATCGAGACCGACCCGCCGATTGCCCGTGCGATCGGGCCGCTGTGGCGGGCCGCGCTGGATTGCCGCGAGCGCCGCCCAGCCGGCGAGCTGCAGCGCCTGGCGGCGATGCAG
>CALLYN010000240.1 GCA_937858455.1 uncultured Kouleothrix sp. | reverse complement strand
GCGAGCCGTCTTCTCCCGCCTGCGCGGCGGCGCGGGCCTGGGCAGCAGCCTCTTCGTAGAACGAAAGGCTCGCGTCGGGGCGACCGCCCCTCGCTAGCGCGTCGGCGAGGTAGCACAGGCAACTCCAGCGCGGCCTGCCCTCCGGGGCGGACTCGGCGGCGGTCCTCAGATGCGGGATCAGCCGCTCCAGCAGGCGCGGATCGCCGATGCCGGTGACCACCGCGCCAGCAAAGCCGTCCAACCGGTCCCAAGCCTCGGCCTGCACGCAATAGACGATGGCCTGGCTGCCGGCCTCGAGAGCGGTGGTCATGTTCTCGTGCTGAAGCGACTCGAACGCAACTGCCAACCGCTCCGCGTAGGCCAGCCGGACGGCCTTCTCCGTCCACTCCCCCCGGTCCTGCGCCTGGTGCGCCATCCAAGCTCGAATCCGCTCCCGAACCAGTTCGTGGCAAGTCACGTTCGGGTTGTCGTCCCTCGGCCCGGTCCGCTCCTCTGTTGCCAACCCAACGCTAACCAGTTCCCACAGGTGAGGCTCCATCTCGGGCCGTGCCGGCGGTTCGGGCGACAACGCATCGAGCTTGGCACGGATCTCCGCCGGCAGGGACCGAAGCTCAGCCTGAACGTCCGCCGGAAGTTGCGGCAGTATATCCATCATCCGCTTGATCTGCCGCAACTGTTCCTGCTCCAAGCTCTCGCCGCTCCACACGCCCCGGAGCAGCCCCAGCGGCACGGGGTCATTCGCCACCGCGACCATCCACAGCAGCCGGCGTGCATCCGGACTCGCGGCTCCAATCAACTGGTCCAACGAAGCCGACAGCGCATCATCGAGATACGCCAGTTCCTTGGGATCGCCCGGTCGCGCGGCAAACAACGTCGGCAACTGAGAGAGGTCCTTCCGCTCCTCCAGGCTGACCAGCGCCTCTAAGAGCTGCGCCCTCCGAGCCGGGTCCGACGCCAGCCGCCCGAGCCGATCCATCAGCCTACCGCCCAAGAGCTGGCCTCGCTCGAGGCAGGCGCTCTGGCGCTGCGCGGCGCGGCTGGCCGGCCCGCTGCCTGCTTCGCGCCGCTGCGCGCGCAGGGCGAGCTTCTGGGCTGGCTGTATGTCGATGAACCGCTATGGGGCGAGGAAAGCCCGCCTGTTCTCACGCTGATCGCTGGCCAGGCTGGGCCGGCATTGGCGCTGCTCGATGCACTTGCCCGCCGCGAGGATCGCGTGGCGCAGCTGCGCACCCTGAACGAGATCGGCCGGCTGCTCAGCGGCGTGCTCGATCTCGACAGCCTGCTTGAAGCGATTCACGGCGCCACCCGCCGAGTTGTCGATGCGCCGGTGTTCTTTATCGCCTTCTGCGATCAGCCCGGCGACGCGCTTGAGCTGGCCTATATCGCCCAAAATGGCGAGCGCCAGGCGCAGCATATGCGCTGGTCGCCCGAGGTTGGCCTCTCGGGCGTGGTGCTGCGCGAGCGCCAGCCGCTCTGCACCGACGATTACTACGAAGAATGCCGGCGCCGCGCTATCCCGCCGCGCCCGTTCGTTGGGCTGGACGATGTGCATGCCTGGCTGGGCGTGCCGCTGCTGGCGCACGATCGGCTGATCGGCGTGATGTCGGTCAGTAGCCGCCGCCTTGGCTACCGCTACCGCGCCGAGCATATCGAGCTGCTCACCACCATCGCCGCTCAGGGCGCGGTGGCGATCGAGAATGCCCGGCTGTACCAGCGCAGCGAGCGCCAGGCACGCCAGCTCGCCACGTTGAACCGTATCGGCCGGACGCTGACATCCTCGCTCGACCCTGAGCGCGTGCCGGCGCTGATCATCGAGCAGGTAACCGAGCTGCTTCAGGCCGAGGAAGCTTCGCTGCTGCTGCTCGACGACGCCAGCGGCGATTTGGTGTTTGCCTACACAACCGGCCCGGTTGGCGCGAGCCTGCTTGGCCACCACCTGCCGCGCGGCGCTGGCCTGGCCGGCTATGTCGTCGAGCACGGCCGCTCGGTGATTGTGAACGATGTCCAGCAGGACGAGCGCTTCGACGACCGCACCGACAAAACCACCGGCTATGTCACCCGCACGCTGCTGGCCGTGCCGCTGCGCGGCGTTGGCGGCGTGCAGGGCGTGATCGAGGCGCTGAACCCGCGCTCGGGCAATCACTTCACCGTCGAAGATCAGCAGATGCTCGAGGCTCTGGCCGACCAGGCGGTGATCGCCCTCGAAAACGCGCGCCGCTTCGCCCAGATCGACCAGGCGCTGGCCCGCCGCGCCCAGGAGCTTGTAGGCACAAATGCCCAGCTGCAGCACAACTTGCGCAGCCTCACGGCGCTGAATGCCTTGGGCATGGCGATCAATACCACGCTGCGTAGCGCCGACGAGATCTTCAGCATGACCGCGCGCGGTGCGGTGGAGATCACCGATGCGCTGGGCGCCTGCGTGCTGCTCGACGAGGCCGAGCGCATGCGCGCCGCCGTGCAGATCGGCCCGACATTCGCCCAAACACCCGAGCTGCTTGATCTCGCGCGCCAGGTGATCGCCAGCGGGCGCCCCGAGGTGCTGCAGAATGTGCCCGCCGCGCTGGCGCGCGCCGGCGTTCGCACCATCCTGCTGGTGCCGCTGCGCGCTACGCAGCGTACCCTCGGCGGCATCTGCGTGTACTATGCCGGCGATCCGCCTGATGCCTCGAACCGCGAGACGCTCGTGCTGTTCGCGACGCAGGCGGCAGTTGCGGTCGAGAGCATTGATCTGTTCAATGCCGTGCGCAGCGGCCGCGACCAGATGGCCTCGATTTTGGCGTCTACTCGCGAAGGCATCATGCTGGTTACCTCCGACGCGCAGGTGGCGATCGCCAATGCCGCGCTGCACCAGCTCTGCCGGCTGCCGGCGCAGCTGCCGCACAATCTGGGCGTCGGCCACTTTCTCGATATGTGGGCGCAGGCCACGAGCTATGTGCCCGAACAATGGCTGGCGCCGCGCCGCGAGCTCGATCACGTCATGGCCGGGCGCGTCTCGTTTGCCAGCGGCGAGCTGAATGAGACCAGCGCAAACTCGCGCTCGCTCGAATGGGCCGCGCTCACCGCGCTGCGCAGCGGCGGCAGCACCGGCGGCGCGCTGCTCGTACTGCGCGATATCACCGAGGCGAAAGAATCCGAGCGGCTGCGCCACGACCTGACGAATATGATCGTCCACGACTTGCGCAGCCCGCTCTCGAGCGTCATGGCCTCGATCGAGCTGATGCAGAAAGGCATCGCCGGCGAGCTCGCCAAGACGCAGCAGAGCGTGATGAGCATTGCGTACGCCAGCGCCGTGCAGATGCTCGAAATGATCAATGCGCTGCTCGATGTCAGCCGGCTCGAGGCCGGGCGCATGCCGGTGAACATGCGCCCGGCTGCGGCGCGCCCGCTGTTCGAGCGCGCGATTGCGATGCTTTCGTCGCTGGCACGCGATCAGCATGTGGAGATTGCCTGCGAGGTGGCGCCCGATCTGCCGCCGGTGCTGGCCGACGGCGAGCTTATCGTGCGGGTGGCGCAGAACCTGCTCGGGAACGCGCTGAAGTTTAGCAACCCCGACAAGCGCATCACCGTGCGCGCATTTGCCACGCCGCGCGACGGCGACGCAGTCGCGACCACGACATTCGCGGTGGCCGACCAGGGTATTGGTATTGCGCCGCAGGATCAGGAAAAGATCTTCGCGAAGTTCAGCCAGGTGGGTGAGCGCCGCGGTGGAACCGGCTTGGGGCTGACATTTTGCAAGCTGGTGATCGAGGCCCATGGCGGCCGGATCTGGGTGGAAAGCACGCCGGGCCGCGGCAGCACATTCTTTTTTACCCTCCCAACCGCCCGCTAGCCGGCGCGGCTCGCCGCGCGCCACGGGTATGGTGCGCGCCTCACAGCTGGATCTCGAGCCCCTCATGCGCCGCGAGCGTGTTTGGAAAAACCTGGCGCGCGCGCGCTTCGATCTCCGCAATCGTCGCGTCGTCGTAGGTTGGCTCGTGGTGGAACAGCACGAGCTGCTTGGCGTTGCAGGCCTGCGCTACCGCGATTGCCATCTCCGGCGTGCTGTGGCCCCAGCCCTGCTTGGGCTTGGCCGGGTTGGTGTAATCTTCGATCCGGTACTGCGCATCGTGGATCAGCAGGTCGGCCTCTTTGGCGAACTTCACCAGCCGCTGGTCGCTCTGCACATAGCCCTCGGTGTCGGTCGCGTAGACGATCGTTTTGCCGCGCCAGGAGATACTGTAAATATTGACGCCGCTCTTGGGGTGGGCGTAGCTGTGGTAGGTGCGCACACGCACCAGATCGGGCGACTGGTCGATCTCGTTGTGGTAGATATTCAGCACCTGCACGTCGGCGGTGCGCGGCCCGATCAGCACAATGTCGGTTTCGTTCACATTGCGCAGGATCTTGAGCGACGGCAAGTCTTCGAGCGCCACCGGGAAGTTTGGCGGCAGCATTGCGTGCGAAAGCGTCTCTTCCAGGTCGCTCTCGAACACCTTGGGGCCAAGGATATGCAGCGTGCTGGCGCCAACATACGCTGGGTCGAAGAATGGAAACCCCTGCGTATGGTCGTTGTGCATGTGGCTGAACAGAATCGTGGCGGTGAGCGGGTGGCCGCCATTGGCGCGCGAGCGCCGCATCAGCTCGGCGCCGAGGTTGATGATCCCCGTGCCGGCGTCGAGGATAATCGTGTGATCGCCGGCCTGGATCTCGACGCAGGCCGTGTTGCCGCCGAAGCGCACCGTGCGCGGGCCGGGTACGGGGTAGCTCCCACGCACACCCCAGAAACGAATTGTCATGGTGTCGGGCATCTGACAGCCCCTCCTCGTGAGCGCGCGCCGTCGCGCGCTGGCTTTGCAAGAATGTGTGAGTACAATGCTAGCCTAGCCAATAGCTGACGCGCTTTTCGGATCGTCTTCGGTGGCGCGTGTATCGGCCCAGGCTGTGCCGGTGATGCCCTGGTGTAGCCAGAGGTCGCTGCCAACAGCATGTGAGAGAACGCCAGTGCGCTGCAGCTGCATAGGCTGGACGTGCCCGCCTGCGCGGCGCTGTGGTTCTGAGGGAAGCCAATTGGGCCGCCGCCGGCCCATGCGGGCGCCACGCCGCATAGCGCCAATTGGTTCGTCGAGTAGCGTCATCGTACACCAACACAATGCGTATCCCGATAATCTCCGACCGCCACTCGCCCGCAACACGCGGGTTTCGGCGATCGTGATCCGCCGGCAATGCATCTGGCGCGGTCTTCAAATGTTCCCGTGAGGCGACGGGACTCAGAACATATTATAGCATAGCGGGCAACCATCTACCGAGTACCATACAGCCAGCCAAATTACAATTTGGCGTTAAAATCGGCAAAAACGCGTTAATTAAAATAGAACATTTGTTTTATTCCGGGGCTCATGCTATAATGCCGCGTACCTACGAGCCGTAACGTGCGAATGGAGTGAGTCACATGAGCCAGCTCGACCGCCGCTTGCAGCAGCGCCAGCTGCGCGAGCGGCTAGCCGCCGAATTCCCCGACTTCGACCTGCTCAACTGGTATGTCCAATACCGCGAGCTCAAAGCCGCCCACCCCAACACCGTGCTGCTCTACCGGCTTGGCGATTTCTACGAGACGTTTGACGACGATGCCAAGCTGATCGCCGATCTGCTCGAGGTAACGCTGACATACAAGAAGTTCGCGAACCACCGGCGCAGCAAGGCCGAGCAGCGCGCGCCAATGGCGGGTATGCCCTACCACGCGATCGAGCGCTATGTCAGCGCGTTGGTTGGCGCGGGCTACCGCGTGGCCATCGCCGAGCAGGTATCGGAGACGCCTTCGAGCAAATCCGATACGCGGCCGCGCTCGGTGTTTGCCGCCGGCCTCGAGCAGGGCGAGCGCCGCAAAGATATTGTCGATCGCGAGGTGGTGCGTGTGATCACGCCCGGCACCGTGATCGACAGCGCCATGCTCGCGCCAACGCAGAATAACTACCTGGTGGCGGTGCTCGCCGAGGGCGCGCGGGTTGGCGTGGCCTACGCCGACCTGAGCACCGGTGAGTTCTGCTGCACCGAGTTTGGCGGCGAGCGCGCCGGCACGCAGGCCCAGGGCGAGCTTTCGCGCCTGCAGGCCAGCGAGGTGCTGGTTCCCGACGACGCGGCGCTGCGCCTGCCGGGGCTCGATCCCTCCAGCGCGCGGCTCGAGCACGACCTTGAGTTCATGACCAAGGACGAGCGCGAGAAGCTGCTGCCGGGCGAGCGCGTGGCGCGCCGCGTCGAGCGTGAGAATACCGCGCGCTGGGCGCACGGCCATATCACTGGCTGGCCAGCTTGGCGCTGGAAGCTCACCAACGCCGCCGACGCGCTTCAGCAGCAGCTGCGCGTGCATTCGCTGGATGGCTTTGGCCTGCGCGATAAGCCGCTGGCAGCGCGCGCGGCCGGCGCGATCATCCAATACATCCACGAGACACAGCGCAACGCCGCCAGCCAGATCACCACGCTACGCACATACACCACCGGCGGCACAATGTTTCTCGACCCGCAGACCCGCCGGAACCTTGAGCTGCTCGAAGGATCGAACGGCAAAGCCAAGGATTCGCTGGTGGGCGTGCTTGATCATACGCGCACGCCGATGGGCGGCCGCCTGCTGCGGCGCTGGATCGCCCAGCCGCTAATTGATATTGGCCAGCTGCGCGCCCGCCAGGATGGCGTGCAGCATTTTGCCGACGACGCGCTGCTACGCGCGACCGTGCGCGAGCGCCTGAAGAGTGTGGGCGATCTCGAGCGCGTGGTGAATCGCGTGCTCCAGGGCGTCGCCGTGGCCACGCCGCGCGATCTCGTGCGGCTGCGCGAGGGGCTGCGCGCGCTGCCGGCCCTGGCCGAGGCGCTCG
>CALLYN010000239.1 GCA_937858455.1 uncultured Kouleothrix sp. | reverse complement strand
ACGACGCGGTAGCGCAGGCGCAGCTCGCCGCCGCTCTGGCCGCGCTGCTGATCGAAGAGCACCGCCGGATGACCCGCGGGCCGCTGCGCCAGGCCGGCGGCCGCATGCTGACTGTAACCGAAGAAGAACTCCAACGCATTATCCTAGACATACACGACGGCCCGGTGCAGAAGCTGTTCGCGGCGGCGGCGCAGCTGGCGCTGCTGCAGAGCCAGATCGACGCACTCCCCGAGCCCATGCGCGCCACGCTTGGTGGCGCCGCCAGGCGCGCCGCGCAGCTCACCGAGAGCGCGCAGCACGATATTCGCGCCACATTCAGCAGCTTCCGCATGGCCGAGTTTCAGAATCGCCCGCTGCCCGAGGTGCTGCGCGGGCTGGCGCTCCAGCACGAGAGCCTCACCGGCAACCATGTCGAGCTAGCGATCGACGGCCCGATCCCGCCGGTGAGCCTGCCAGTGAAGATCGCACTCTACCGGGTGCTGCAAGAAAGCCTTTCGAATGCCTATCGCCACGCCGGGGTCGATCGGCAAGCTGTGCGGCTCAGCGCCAGCGACGGCTGGGTGGCGCTCGAGATCGCCGACCAGGGGCGTGGCTTTGAGCCACCACCGCTCGAGGGGCCCGGCGCCGCCGAGTATGGCGATCATATCGGCCTGCGCGGGATGCGCGAGCGTATGCATCTCGTCGGCGGCCAGCTGCAGGTGATCAGCCGGCCAGGCCAGGGCACGCGAGTGATCGTACAGGTGCCAAGTGATGCTTAACCAGTCGAATCGCAAAATTTCGGTCATGCTGGCCGACGACCACGCGCTGGTGCTTGAGGGGCTGCGCGGCCTGCTCTCGCGCGAGTCCGACATGGAAGTTGTGGCGACCGTCACCAGCGGCGCCGCGCTGATCGACGAGCTGCAGTATAACCGCCCCGACGTGATAGTGCTCGATCTGCAGATGCAGGACGGCGACGGGCTGTGGTGCCTCGAGGAGATCCGCCGCCATGGCCTGCCGATCAAGATTGTGATCTTGAGCGCGTTCGGCGACGGCGGCACGATCCAGACGGCATGGGAGCGCAACGCCGACGGCTTCGCGCTGAAGACCGACCCGCCGCGCCAGACGATCGCGACCATCCGCAACGTGGCGCACGGCCAGCTGGTGTTCCCGCGCTCGATGCGCCAGACGCCGCCCGAGCCGCGTGGCGGGGTGCTCAGGCGGCTCACCGAGCGCGAGCGCGACGTGCTGCGGCTGCTTTCGGACGGCCACACCAACGCCCAGATCGCCGAGCGGCTGATCGTGCAAGAAAGCACTGTGAAGTTCCACGTGCAGAACATCCTTCAAAAGCTCTGCGTGTCGAACCGCACCGAGGCTGCCCAGGTGTTCTTCCGCGAGATGCAAGAGAAATAGCGCCCTCGCTCCGCAGGCGCGCAGACAGCATGTCTGCGCGCCTGTACCTCTCCTCTTCCCTGCCAAGCTCTGCGCACAACTATGCCACGGCAGAACCTGCAGATTCGGGGGCAGCGCCCGGCCGCCCCCGAGGTGGCATCTGCGGCGCCCTAATTTTCCACTGGCTCGGTCTGCAGGCGGCTAAGCGCGGCCACCGGCGGCGCGAACGGCAGCAGGCGCACGTCGTTGTACTTGCGCAGCAGGTGGTAGGCCAGCAGCAGCTGGGTGATCGCCAGCGGGTCGCTGTGGCGGATCTCGGTGCGGTCGTTGAATTCGCCAAACTCGTCGGCCTGCAGCGGGTGCAGGTCGGGCAGGTGGCGAAAGATCGCCTGCTCGAGCGCGGCGGCATGCTCGGGCGTAACGCTGCCGTCGATCCGCAGGAAGTCGACCGGCTTGCCGTCGGCGCGGCCCAGCTCGAGCCGCACGCTCGAGTCGGGGTTGCTCTCCTCGATCAGGTAGCTCAGGTCGGGGTGCGGGATGGTTGGGCGCAGCGTGAGCTGGGCGTTCAGCTGCGCGCCGGCAGCCTCGGGCGCCACGCCGGCGGATGGGTGGAAATGCACCACAATATCGGCGTACTGGCGCTGCGGCCGAATAAAATCGCGCGAGTCGGGTTCGCGCTTCTCCATCTCGCTGAGCACCTCGTCTACTTTGTAGCCGCGCTTGGTGGTATCGCGCTTGATCTTCCAGACGCGACGCAGATCCTCGGGCGGGTTCAGGTAGACTTTCACATCGTAGAACTGGCGCATGGTGGCGGTGGTAAAGCCGAGCAGGCCCTCGACGATCACGAACTCGCGCGGCTGCACATACTCGGGCCGCACCAGCGAGCCGGTGGCGTGGTCGTACACTGGCTTGAGGATCGGCTGGCCATAGTGCAGGCGCTCGAGGTGCAGCTCGAGAATATCGAGGTAGTTGCAGTCGGGGTGCAGAGCCGTAATATTCAGCGCCTTGCGCTCGCGCCTGTCGTACTTATGATAGTCGTCGGCGCACACATGCGTCACGCGATCTTCACCCAGCAGCTTCACCAGGCCGCTGGTGATGGTCGTCTTGCCGGCGGCGCTATCGCCAACAATTCCCAGAATGATCGGTCGCTGTTTTCTCATACGTGCCTCTTGTGTGTTTCTGAGCGGGCCTCCGCATATATTAAGCTATTTATCGATACCACCCTGAAAAACGCGGCTCTGGCGCACATCGGCCGCGTCGATGCGCGACAGCTCGTCGGGGGCGATCGTGCCGCCCTGCCGCAAGAGCCGGCTGGCCTGGCGCAGCTTGATGCGGTCGAGCGCATTGCGCACGCTGCGCGCGTTGGAGAAGTAGGGCTGGCGCATGCGCAGCTCGAGGTATTCGGCAAAGGCCGCGCGCGCGTCGCCGTCGAACCGATACATCTGCTGCTGCACCATCAGGTCGGCGATTGTCAGCAGCTCGTCGAGCGTGTAGTCGGGGAACTCGATATGGTGGGCGATCCGCGAGCGAAAGCCCGGGTTCGATTGAAAGAACACGTCCATGCGCTCTTTGTAGCCCGCCAGGATCACCACCAGGTCGTCGCGCTGATTCTCCATCACCTGGAGCAGCATCTCGATCGCTTCCTGGCCGTAGTCGCGCTCGTTCTCGGGCCGGTACAGGTAGTAGGCCTCGTCGATGAACAGCACGCCGCCCATGGCCCGCTTCAGCACCTCTTTGGTCTTCGGCGCGGTGTGGCCGACATACTGGCCCACCAGGTCGTCGCGCGTGGCCACCACCAGGTGGCCTTTGCGCACATAGCCAAGGTGGTGCAGGATCTTGGCCATACGGATGGCCACGGTGGTCTTGCCGGTGCCGGGGCGCCCGGTGAAGCTCATATGCAGCGACGGCCGCTCGGTGGCCATGCCCGATTGCTCGCGCAGCCGCGCGATCAGCAGCAGCGATGCGATCTCGCGGATGCGTGTTTTTACCGGCTCCAGGCCCACCAGCTCGCGTTCGAGCTCGGCCAGCACGGGCTGAATGTTCGAAGCCTGGAACGCCGCGTCCAGGTCGATACCGGTTGCCGTCGACTGCACGTGATTGGTCGTCATGGTTGCCTCAGTCGGCAGTCGGCAGCGAGCAGCCGGCAGCGGCATAGACTGCCTGCCAGCTGCTCACCGCCGGCTGCGAGCTACTCGTAGCGCTGCCCGCTGGGTCGGTCGGTCGCGTAGGAATGGATCGTATACTTCACCTGGCGGTCGCCGAACTCCTGGCGCTCGACGCGGAAGCCGGGCTCGTCTTTCGGCCGATTGACAATAAAGCTGAGCGCGGTGGTCTGGCGGCCGTAGCGGCGGTCGTAGCCATTGATACGAATGTAGTGGTTGGCAAACACCTCGCGGCACTTGCCCAGCTCCATCATGATCGCGGCGGCGTCTTTGATATCGAACATCGGCAGGCCCCACATGTCCCAGTAGACATTGCGCGGGTGCGGGTCGTCGGTATACTCGATCGACACCGGCCAGTCGTTATCGAGGCAGTACTGCACCTGCGCGCGAACCTCGTCGTCGTCGAAATCGGGCAGGTATGAGAAGGTTCCCTGTGTAATACGCATAGTATTCTCCTGGCAGCAGCGAGCGGTCGGCAGCCGGCGGCCGGCGCTAAACGGTCGGCGTCACAATCGCATCGGGCGTGTCGGTCGATTCGAAGTTGAAGGTCACATCTTTCCAGACTTCGAGCGCCTTACGCAGCGAAGGCGACCAGCGGGCGGCGCGGGCGAGGATCTCGGGGCCTTCGTTCAGGTAATCGCGGCCGGCGTTGCGCGCCTGGATCATCGCCTCGACGGCGACGCGGTTGGCGGTGGCGCCCTCGGCGATGCCGTCGGGGTGGCCGATCGTGCCGC
>CALLYN010000238.1 GCA_937858455.1 uncultured Kouleothrix sp. | reverse complement strand
TGTACGACTGGCGCACAGTGCGCAAGAATGTCGAGCTGCCGCTCGAGGTGATGGGCCGCGGCGCCCCCGAGCGCCACGAGCGCGCCGACGCGATGCTGCGGCTGGTGGGGCTGCACGAGTTTGGCGACGCGTACCCCTGGCAGCTCTCGGGCGGCATGCAGCAGCGCGTATCGATCGCGCGCGCGCTGTCGTTCAGCCCATCGATCCTGCTGATGGACGAGCCGTTCGGCGCGCTGGACGAGATTACCCGCGAGCGCATGCAGGCCGAGCTGCTGCTGATCTGGGGCGGCGCCGACACCGACACCACGGTGATCTTCGTGACCCACAGCATCCCCGAGGCGGTGTTCCTCTCGGATCGGGTGGTGGTGATGTCGCCGCGCCCCGGCCGGATCGAAAACGTGGTGACGATCGACCTGCCGCGCCCGCGCGATATTGTCACCCGCGAGTCGCCACGGTTCTTCGAGCTGGTGACCGAGGTGCGCGAGAGCTTGCGCGAAAGCTAAATCGCCGAGATTTTGAGCTTTGAGCCGGCAGAACCTACCAAGCCAGGAGGCACGTACGCTATGGCGCTCAGTAAAGTGACATCCCTCACCCAAAGCTCAAAGCTCAGAACCCAGAGCTCGCTCCTGCCGCCTGCGCTGACGTTTGTGCTCGGGATTGCGCTCTGGGAGGCCGCCGTGCGCGGCCTGAACGTGCCGCTCTACCTGCTGCCGGCGCCGAGCGGCATCCTGGCGGTGTTCTTCCAGCAGCCGGGCTACCTGGTGCGGATCGGGCTGTACACCTTCGGCGAGGCGCTGGCCGGCTTTCTGATCGGCTGCACGCTCGGCACGCTGCTGGCGGCGGTGTGCGTGCGCTTCGGCGGCCTGGCCGAGGGGCTGGTGCCATTCTCGATCGCCTCCAACGCCGTGCCGATCGTCGCGCTCTCGCCGCTGCTGGGCGTGTGGCTCGGCGCCACCTCGGCGGCCTCGAAGATCGGCGTGGTGGCGGTGATGACGCTGTTCCCGACGCTGGTGAACGTGTACCGCGGCCTGAGCAGCCCCAGCGCCGACGCCTTCCAGCTCATGCGCTCGTATGCGGCGCGCCAGCGCGAGGTGTTTGTGAAGCTGCGCCTGCCGGCCGCGCTGCCCTACCTGTTCAACGCGCTGAAGATCTGCTCGACGCTCAGCATGATCGGCGCGGTGGTGGCCGAGTTCTTCGGCGGCACGCAGAACGCGTTGGGCGTGTATATCAAGAGCCAGGCCGGCATCCTGCGGCTGCGCGAGGCGTGGTC
>CALLYN010000237.1 GCA_937858455.1 uncultured Kouleothrix sp. | reverse complement strand
GTGCTCGCGCTTGCGCTCGGCGGCGGCGACGCGTGCCGGCTCAACCAGGCCCAGCTCGCCAGCCAGCGGCGTGAGCCGCAGGTCGGCGTTGTCGTGGCGCAGCAGCAGGCGGTGCTCGGCGCGCGAGGTGAACATACGATACGGCTCGTGGATCGCTTTCGTCACCAGGTCGTCGATCAGCACGCCGATATACGCCTGGTCGCGGCGCAGGATCATTGGCGGCGCGGCGCGCACGAAGCGCGCGGCGTTGACGCCGGCAACCAGACCCTGCGCGGCGGCCTCCTCGTAGCCGGTGGTGCCGTTGATCTGGCCGGCCAGAAACAGGCCGGGCAGGCGCTTGGCGCTCAGATCCGGCGCGATCTCGCCGGTGGCCACGGCGTCGTACTCGATTGCGTAGCCGGCGCGCGTGATCTCGACGTGGCGCAGCGCCGGGATGGCGCGCAGCATGCGCCACTGCACGTCTTCGGGCAGCGAGGTGTTGCAGCCCTGGACATATACCTCGGCGGTGCTCCAGCCCTCGGGCTCGAGGAACATGCCGTGGCGCTCTTTGTCGGCGAAGCGCACGATTTTATCTTCAATGCTGGGGCAGTAGCGCGGCCCTACGCCCTCGATCACGCCGCTGAACAGGGGCGCGCGGCCGAGGTTCGCCTGCACAATCGCGTGGAACTCCGGCGTGGTGTGCACGAGGTAGCACGGCAGCTGCGGCCGCCAGCCGCCAGGCTGGGCGTGCGGGTAGACAGGCGCGGGCTTGCCGACAAAGGCGGGGGCGATAGGAGACGAAAGGCCATCGACGAAGGACGAAGGCCGTGCCGGGCCAGGCCTCTCCTTCGTCGTTTGTCCTTCGTCAATCGTCTCCCCGTAGTAGTGGCCAAACCACAGCGGCACATCGCTGCCCGGCTGCAGCTCGGTGTGGCCGAAATCGATCGTGCGCGCGTCGACCCGTGGCGGCGTGCCGGTTTTCAGGCGCACCAGCGGAAAGCCCAGCGCCGCCAGATCCTGCCCGAGCGCCAGCGCCGGGGCCTCGCCGGCGCGCCCGGCGCCCCAGATCGCCTCGCCGGTGATCGCCCGGCCGCGCAGAAACGTGCCGGTGGTGAGCACCAGCGCGCGCCCGCGGTAGCGGCGGCCAGTGTGGGTGAGCACCGCAAAGCGCTCGGCATCGTCGCCGGCCCCCGGCGCTTGGCTCCCGGCGCCTGGGATGATCCGCTCGACCATGGCCTGCTTGAGATCGAGGTTGGGAATGCGCTCGAGCGCCTCTTTCAGCACCTTGGCGTACAGCCGTTTATCGCACTGGGCACGCAGCGCCTGCACCGCCGGGCCTTTGCTCTCGTTCAGCAGCCGGATCTGAATATACGTCGCGTCGGTAACGCGCGCCATCAGCCCGCCCATGGCGTCGATCTCGCGCACCAGGTGGCCTTTGGCCGGCCCGCCGATCGACGGGTTGCACGACATGTGGCCGAGCTTGTCGAGGTCGATCGTCAGCAGCAGCGTGCGGCAGCCCATGCGCGCGGCGGCGGCGGCGGCCTCGCAGCCGGCGTGCCCAGCCCCGACCACAATCACGTCGTAGAGAGGTGTGTCGCTGTTCATAGGCCACGATTATACCATGGCGGCCTGCGCAGCGCCGCCCGGCTGCGCGCCAACAAAAAAGGCTGCCCCGTGTGGGGGCAGCCAGAAAAAATTGAGGAGCGGCTAATACAATAAAGGCCGACGGATTTAGTTTTGGTTGCCGGCTACAAATGAAATTGCCGCTGCGTGATTGTTCTATGTATATGAACGCCAGGTAGCGGCGCCCCGGTACGCCCAACGTATAACAAAATGTTCATCGCGCTACCGCTGCAGCAGGCGCCGGTACAGCGTCGCGAAGCCCTGGCCAAGCTGCTGGTAGCCAAACGCCTGCGCAACCTTGGCGCGGCCGTGCTCGCCAAAGCGCCGGCGCAGCCCGGCATCTTCGCCCAGCCGGCGCACCGCCTCGGCGTAGGCCGCAACGTCGTCGCGCGCGCACAAAAAGCCGTTCAGCCCGTCGTCGACAACCTCGGGCAGCGCCGAGATATTGGTGGTGACGACGGGGCGGCCGCACAGCAGCGCCTCGGCCGGGGCGATGCCGAAGCCCTCGAGGCGCGAGGGGAACAGCAGGATATCGCAGCTCTGGTAGGCCGCCACCAGCCCGGCGCGGTCGGGCGAGCCGATCGAGATCATGCGCGGGTGCGGCGGGGCGGCCTCGCTGCCCTGAAAGCCGCCGGTGTAGAACAGCACGTAGCTGGCCGGCAGCCGCTCCATGATCTTCGGCAGCAGCTCAAAGCCCTTGCGGCGGGTGCGGTTGCCGACGAACAGCAGCCGGATGTGCTCGCCGCGCGGCGCGTCGCGCCACGGCGGCAGGCCGTCGTCGCGGCGAGCCATGCCGGGCGTCGGCACAAACACGTCGGTATCGATCCCATCGTAGATCAGCACCGTGTCGCGCTTGCCGTAGGTCTGCTCGACCTGGCGCTGGGTGTAGCGCGACACGCACACCACCGCGTCGGCCGCGCGGATCGACCAGCCGTCGTAGCGGCTCTCGACCAGGCGGTAGAACAAGCGCTGCTGCAGTGACGAATACGGCTGCAGGTCGGGGTCGGTGGTGAGGTGATGCACAGTGGTGACGAGCGGGCGGCCGGGTGCGCGCAGCGCGAAGGCCACGCGCGAGCGGCCCTGCACGATGTCGAAGTTCTCGTACCAGCGCGCGGGCAGGCCGCGCCCAAGCAGCCAAGGCGCGAAGTTATACAGCTCGGGCAGGCGCAGCAGCTCGGCGCCGGGCATGCCGGCGCGCCGCACCGCGCGCAGAATATTCTGGATGCCAAAATCGACGCCGCCGCGGCCGGTGGGCGAAATATATAATGGTCGCATATACTTCCTTGCAGGCGCCTATAGCCGAGCGCAGAGCGCGATAGCTCGTGTCAACACGAGAAACGCGGCGTCCTCCTGCGTGGGAGGCTTGGAGGGCGCAAGCCCTCCAAAATCACCCCTCCTTTTTGTCCGGTCGTGGCCACCGCGGTGGCCACGACCGGACAAAAAGGAGTTTGTCGGGGGCGGCTTCGCCGCCCCCCCGAACCCCCACCATGTAGCTCGTGTCACCTATGAAGTGCGCAGCTCGCGCGCGTTGTCGATAATAATCAGCAGGCCAGTCAGCAGCGCCAGCACCACGATCACCGGCTTGAAGAACTCGATCAGCAGCACCAGCATCGTCAGCAGCGCCAGGCCAACCACGAAGTTGCTGATGAAGTTCTGCGCGCGCCGCTTGAACAGCGCCTCGAGAAACGCGAAAATGCCGAGCATCGAGAGCAGGCCGATCCACCACTGCCGCGAGATCAGGCCAATGATGATCGTGGTGATCAGCAGCAGCCCGACGCTCAGCGCGCTCCAGACCTCGGCGAAGCGGCCGAGGCGAATGTCGTCGGGGCTGGTGGGCAGCTGCGGCAGGCGCAGGTGCGCGCGCGGCGGGCCGAAGTCGTTGGACGCTTGCAAAATCAAGAATGTCGAGAACGCCGGGCCTATGCCAACGGCCAAATCAGCCGCTGCCAAGAGCAACAATTGCTGCGGGAAGACCGAGCGGTCTATCGTCAGGAGCAAGCCTTGGCGCGATGCAATGGTGGCTATATTACCAAAAGCCAACAACACTTCCTCAACCGTGAGGAGAATGCTATCGCGCAGCAATTTCGCAATTATCGATCAGCCAGATAGGGGGATAGACATTTGCTGACGGTAGCCCAAAAGGAGAATTCGGAGCCAGCTAGGTTGAGTTCTGAAAATCAGCCTCTGGGTATCTCATTGAAGGCAAAGGATGTTGGCAACGCACGAGTCCTTAAATAGTTACAGCAGTAACAAAGCGATGTCACAATGGTGGCTCACGTTTTTGAGACTGTTGACGTAAGCTCGAACTTGCAAGAAAGAAAAGGAGCTTATGATGTCACTGAAAATCAACAGTTCGGTTCAGAAGATAACCAAATTTTTGACAAATGAAATCGGGAAGTTTGCCTCTTTGGACCGCCGCAAGCTTTATGATGAGTCTTTGCGCGTCTCCCGCAATCTGGATTGCTTCA
>CALLYN010000236.1 GCA_937858455.1 uncultured Kouleothrix sp. | reverse complement strand
CTCGAGCGGCAGGGCGCGCCGCTCGCGCCGCCGCCTGGCCACGACCTGACCAAGCGCGAGCGCGAGGTGCTGGCGCTGTTGGTGGCCGGCAGAACCAACAGCCAGATCGCCGCGCAGCTAGGCATCAGCTACGGCACCACGCGCCTCCACGTCAGCAATATTTTCGCCAAGCTGGGCGTCGAGAATCGTACCGAGGCGGCGATGCTCGCGGTGCAGCAAAGGCTGCTCACATAGGCTATGCGCGGCCTCGCCGCCCCCGAATTTTCGTTTTGCGATGCGCTGCCCGGTGAAGCCGGTCGGCGCATCGCAAAACGAAAATGACCGGACGGAGTAGTATGAGCGCGCATATAACAAATGTCCAGGTTGGAAATATAACAACCGGCTGTAGGCCACGGCACTACATTCATATACTGTTGGCGTATATGCGTTTGAACTAGCTGTTGCCGGCATGGGCCGATCGACGCCGTGCTCGCGCTTTGCGCGCACAGCCCGCCCAGCCGTGAGGCTTGCGCTCAGAATGAAGCCGAGCCTGACCGCGCCCGGTCGAAGCGCTACGGCCGGCGTGTTGCTGGCGCCGTAGCGTCCTTCTTTTTTTGCTCTGGCGCTGTTTAAGACAGTTAGGCATCGTCTTAACCCTATAATACGCTCCCACGCAAAATAGCATCACACAGATGGAGCAAGGGCTTGCAACATCCGATTGCGTACCTGATCTGCACTACTGAGCGCACGGGCAGCTACGTGCTCTGCGACGCCCTGGCGAGCACCGGCCTGGCCGGCCGGCCGCAGGAGGCGCTCCACCCGGCGAGCCTGAAGCGGCTTGCGGGGCAGGCGGACAAGATCGACTACCCACTGGCATTCGAGCGTATCATCGAAGAGGGCGCAACGCCGAATGGCGTGTTCGGCGCCAAAATCCAGTGGTGGCAGCTGCTCCAGCTGATCCAGAGGCTACGCGAACTCCCCGAGTTCCGCGGCGTCGGCGCCGCCGAGCTGCTGCAGCACTGGCTGCCAGGCGCGCGCTACATTCGCCTGACGCGGCGCGATAAAGTCCGCCAGGCCGTCTCGTGCCTCAAGGCTTTGCAGACGGATATATGGTGGGAGACCGATACGTGGGTGCGGGCTGGCCGTGCGGCCCCGGCGGCGCAGCCGACATTCGACCTGGACGCGATCGACGGGCTGATACAGCAGATCGGCCAGCACGAGGCAGCCTGGCAGCTCCTTTTTGAGACGTGCGGCGTCCAGCCGCTGGAGCTGGCCTACGAGGATCTTGCCCACGATCACGCGGCGGTCGCGCGCCAGGTGCTCGATTTTCTGCCGCTCGCCGTCCCAGGCGATCTTGTGATCGGCCAGCCGCGCTACAAGAAGCAAGCCGACGAGCTATCCGAGCAGTGGGTTCGCAGCTACCACGAGCAGAAAACGGCCAAGGCCGGGCCAGCCGCCGCCGCGCCAGTCCAAGTCTCACGCCAGAATCGCGAGATCATCTTTTCGCAAAACCGTTCGGCCACCGCGCTGCCGATCCGCCCGCGCGCCGATCACGGCCGGGCCCTGCGGATTGTGTCGTATGCCACTGAGCCGCTGGATGGGCTGCCCGCGCTGCTGGCGCGCCAGATCACCGAGCATACCCCTCACGCTGCCTCGTGCGTCTGGGGCGGCCCGCCGGAGCAAGCACCCGATGGAATGGCGGCAGCCAACCATGCCGCCGAGCTTGTGGCAGCCGCCGACGTGGTGCTGCTGCACGATGGCGAGGTCGGGCCGCAGCACCAGGCACTGTTCGCGAACAAGCCCATCGTGGTTCTGGCGCACCGGCCGCTCGCCCAGCAGAGCCACTGGCTGCGGCTGGGCGCGCCAGGCGCCGTGCTCGGCTCAGCGCTCGCCGGGCAGGCTGCATTCGCTGGCTGGCCGCGCCTGCAACTGCCGTGGGATTCGGCTCGCGACTGGGATCGCCTCTGGATGCCGCTGATCGCTCGGGCGCTGCCGCCGCCCGAGCCGCACGGCCGCGTCGTCTACCGCCAGGCGCTCCCGGCGAAACAGCCCCAGGAAAAGCCCCAGCCAGGCCCGGCTGTGAAGCTCACCGCGTACCAGCTGCACAGCCACGCCGCCACTCTGGAAGTCGCGACGCTGGGGCAGCCGCCCGCGCCAGGCGCGGCCGAGGCCATCGGCTGGGAGCTGCGCTGCCCATACGGCTTCGAGGCCAGCTGGAACGGCGGGCCGCGGCCGGAGGACATCCACATCCAACTCGACGCGCCCGAGGCCGGCACGCCGCCGTTTGTGCGCAGCCTGCTGGGCGGCGGCCGGCTGAGCTTCTACCCCGGCTACCAGATCCAGACCGAGGAGGAGACCAGCCTGTGGGTGCGCGGCCCGGTGAACGCGCCCAAGGACGGCCTGGCCGCGCTTGAGCAGATCCTCGACGCCTCGCTGCTGCCGGTCACGATCACCGCCTGCTGGCAGTTCACCCGCGCCGGCCAGGCGGTGCGCTTCGCGGCCGGCGAGCCGTTCGCCGTGCTGCTGCCGTACCCGCAGCACCTGCTCGAGCAGTTCGAGGCCGAGCAGCTGGGCCCCGAGCAGACGCCCGAGGCATACGCCCAGGAATTCCAGCAGCATATTCTGGCCCCGGCCGTGCTCGACACGCTGCGCAGCCTCCAGGATGAAAGCGACCCGGCGCAGCCGCCCGTCGAGGCCGAGAGCGTCGCCTCCGAGCCGCAGGCCCACGCCGCGCCAGCCAGCCGCTGGGCGGCAGGGCTGAGCGAGGCCCCGCCGGTGAGCTGCATCTGCCCGACCTACGGCCGCGTCGCGCTGCTCGAAGAAGCGATCGAGTCGTTCCTGCGCCAGGATTACCCCGGCCCGAAAGAGCTGATCGTCCTGAACGACTACCCCGACCAGACCCTGAGCTTCGACCACCCCGAGGTGCGCATCGTCAACCTGGCGCAGCGCTTCGCCTCGGTGGGCGAGAAGTACCAGGCGGCGGTGGCGCTCTGCTCGCACGACCTGGTGTTCGTCTGGCACGACGACGACATCTACCTGCCGCACCGGCTCTCGCTCTCGGTGGCGCGCTTCGCGCCAAGGCGCGGGTTTTTCAAAGCCGAGCGCGCCTGGTTCTGGAACAACGGCAAGGTCAGCGGCCCCGAGCGCAATATCTTTCACGGCGGCTGCTGCTTCTCGCGCGCGCTGTTCGCCGAAACCCAGGGCTACCAGCACATCAGCACTGCCTTCGACGTCAGGTTCGAGCGGGCCTGCGAAGAGCTGCGGGCAGGCGCGACCAAGGGCCAGCCGCTCGCGCCCGAAGACCTCTACTACATCTACCGCTGGGCCGGCACCGGCTCGTACCACCTGAGCGCCTCGGGCCAGAATGGCTCGGCCGACAGCGGCGTGCTGGCGTATATGCAAGAGCAGGTCGCGCGCGGCCGCATCCCGCAGGGGCGGATCGTGCTTGAGCCGCACTGGAACAGCGACTACGCCGCACTGGTGCGCGATTTCCTGGGCGAGCGCGCGCCCGAGACGGCCCCGGCGGCCGAGACGTTTCCTCCGCCGTATTTCGCCATTCCGGGGCCGCCGCCGATGGACGAAGCGGCGGCTGACGCGCTGTTCAAGAACAACCACCCGCTCAGAATCAGCGTCGTCTTGCCGGCCCTAAACGAATCGGTGCTGCTCCGGCGCACCGTCGAGCAGTTCCAGGCCACGCTGCCGGCCCGATGCGAGGTGATTGTCGTCGACAACGGCTCGACCGACGGCAGCGCCGATTTTCTCGCGAACCGCACGAGCAGCTGCGACGACGTGCTGCTCATCCAGTCGGCCAGGCCGCTGGGCGTGGCGGGGGCGCGTAACCGCGGGCTCGAGGCGGCGCGCGGCGAGGTGATCGTCTTCGCCGACGCGCATATCGATATTCCGCCGCACTGGTGGCAGCCGGTGGTCGCCACGCTCAACCGCCCGAATGTCGGCGTCGTCGGCCCCGGCATTGGCATCATGGGCAAGCCCGAGCACAACGCCGCGTACGCGCAGCGCATTGCCGAGCCAAACTTGCGCGTCGAGTGGCTGGGATGGAAGCAGGCCGAGCCTTACCCGGTGCCGTCGCTGGGCGGCGGCTTCATGGCCATACGCCGCGAGACGCTCGACCGCGCCGGGGCGTTTGACATAGGCATGCCGCAGTGGGGCTCGGAAGATCTGGAGCTGTGCGTGCGCTACTGGCTGCTGGGCTACGAGGTCTGGGTCGTGCCCGAGGTGGCCATCCTGCACTACTTTCGCAAAGAAAACCCGCTGCAGCTGAAGCACGGCATTGTGACGCACAACCAGCTGCGCGTGGCGCTGCTGCACTTCAGCCAGGAGCGTATCGGCCGGGTCGTCAATGCGCTCAAGAGCCAGGGCGATTTCGGCCCGGCCATGGCCCACGCCGTCGACAGCGATGTCTGGCAGCGGCGCGCCGAGTTTGCCGCCCGGCGCGTGCACGACGACGACTGGTACTTCGAGCGCTTCAAGGACAGCTGCAACGTATGACGCGCGGCCCTGCGGCAAGCAGCGGAGGAGAACGTACGATGGATCAAACGCCCGGTGTCAGCTGCATCTGCCTGACCTACGCCCGGCCCGAGCTGCTGGAAGAAAGCATCGAGTCGTTTCTGCGCCAGGATTACGCCGGCCCGAAGGAGCTGATCGTCCTGAACGACTACGAGCAGCAGACGCTTGCCTTCGAGCACCCCGAGGTGCACGTGGTCAACCTGCCCAAGCGGCTGCACACGGTCGGCCAGAAGATGAACCTGGCCGTTGCGCTGGCCACATACGATCTGCTGTTCGTCTGGGACGACGACGACATCTACCTGCCGCACCGGCTCGCGTTTTCGGTGCGGCACTTCGAGCCCAAGAAAGGTTTTTTCAAGCCAGACAAAGCCTGGTTTTGGGATCGCGGCACCCTGAGCGGCCCGGTAGGCAATTTCTTTCACGCCGGGAGCTGCTGGTCGCGGGCGCTGTTCGACGCGGTGCACGGCTACCCGCCGGAGGGATCCGGCTACGACCAGGTGTTCGAGACGCGGCTTGGGAAAGCTTTCCGCGGCTCGGTCGCGCCGTACAAGGCCATTAAGCTCGAAGAGCTCTATTACATCTACCGCTGGGGCGGCATCGGCTCCTACCATATGAGCGTCTACGGCACCTACCGCCCCAACTCAAACATCGGCCACCAGGAAGTGGAGCAGTATGTTCGGCAGCGCGCCAAGAAGGGCGAGGTTCGCCAGGGCCACATCGCGCTGACGCCGCGCTGGAAGACCGACTACCAAAAGCTGGTTGACGATTACATCGCATCGTTACAGCTCGAACCCGCGGCTCAGCCACAGGAGGTGCCAGCATAAACAAAGATTTCACCTGGCGGCAATCTCCCTCGCAGGAGACGCGTAGAGCCCAAACGTTCCTGTTTGCTCGCACGCCCAACAACAGCAGAAAAGGAAACCTATGAGCAACCCACAACGTATTGCCCGCGCCCGCACGGTTGCTGTCGGCGACGGACTCGGCGTCTACAACGTGCAGAATAGCACGACCTATGTGTTGAACACCACAACCGCGCTCGTCTGGCAGCACTGCGACGGCGAGACCTCGCCGCAGCAGCTGGCCAACCTCCTGCGCCTCAAGTTCAACCTGACCGAGCAGCACGCCGAGAAGCTGCTGGAGCTGTCGCTCGACGAGCTGAGCAAGGCCGGCCTGCTCCAGACAAGCGTGATCCGCCCCTCCGACCCGGAGCGGCGGCGCTTCTTCAAAATGCTGGCCGCCGCTGGCCTTTCGCTGGCGCTCTTGCCGGTCGTCACGCCGGTACAGACGGCGCTGGCGGGGAGTAAAAAGAACTATATCAGCGGCAGCGGCTGGATCAACTCGCCTGCCGGCGCCTACCCCAAAAAGCAATCGGCGAAGGGCAAGGCGACGTTTGACTTCAGTGCGACGCTCCCTTCCAACGGAGGCCCGCCCACCGGCCGCCTTGAGTTCCAATTCAAAGCCGGCAACCTGAAGTTCAAGAGCACTAGCTTCACCTCGCTGAGCGGATCCGGCTCGCGCGCCAAGCTCAGGGGCATCGGCACGATCAACGGCAAGGGCAGCTTCATTTTCTTGCTCACCGTCACCGACGGCGGCAACAACAACCACGAGCACGACGAGCACGACAACCGGGGCGGCGATACTTTCCGCATCAAGATCACCACCACGGAAGGCGTCGTCATCTACGATAACCAGATAAACCAGTCGGATAACTCGTATGCCGGCACGAAGCTGAGCGGCGGCAATATCCAGGTGCGCCTGGACAACACCACGACGACCACGACCACAACCACGACCACCACGACCACGACCCAGCCGCCGACGACTACCACGACGACCACGACCCAGCCGCCGACCACCACCACGACCACAACCGAGCCGCCGACCACCACTACGACCACAACCGAGCCGCCGACCACCACTACGACCACAACCGAGCCACCGACCACCACTACGACCACAACCGAGCCGCCGACCACCACCACGACCACAACCGAGCCGCCGACCACCACCACGACCACAACCGAGCCGCCGACCACTACGACTACGACCACCGTCGAGCCGACTACTACGACTACGACCGTCGAGCCGA
>CALLYN010000235.1 GCA_937858455.1 uncultured Kouleothrix sp. | reverse complement strand
CGAAGGATCCCGTCACCGTGAGCCCCGAGGACGGCCTGGACCGCGCCATCCTGGCAACTCGCCACGAGCTGTACACGCGGGCCCGCGAGAACAACCCGCGGCGCTGGTCAGGCGGCACACGCGACTGGTCGCACATCAAGGCCGTCACCCTCAACCCGGAACGCAAGGAGATGATCCGCGCCGCGATGGCACGCAACGATAGGCGGTCGATGGCCGCTTGACTGACGCGACAAGTAGCTTGACGCGCGCCGATCTCCGGGCCATTTACGAGCAACTGATCAGAACGCCATGAACAGCCTTCCCGTCAACCCCTTCAAGCAGGCCCTGCGCGCCCAGCAGCGCAAAGCATTCGCGCACGGGGGCGCTGGCATCCAGGAACTCGAGGGGCTGGCCGTCGCGCTCGCCCAGCACGACGCGCTGGAGCGCCGAGCCCTGCACGATGACGCCCGGCTCGCGCACCGACACCTCGGAGTAGACCAGGCCGGGCAGCACCGCCGCGCCAAACGCGGCGGCGGCTTGGTCGGGCGCCTCGACGCCATTCTGCAGCGTCAGCACCGTGGTGGCGGGCCCTACCAGCGGGCGCATCTGCTCAAGGGCGGCGGGCAGATCGTAGGCCTTGACGCACACCAGGGCGAAGTCGACCGGCCCGATCTCGGCCGGGTCGTCGGTGGCATCGGCAGGCGCCACCACAAACCCGCCGCCGAGCGCCTCGACGCGCAGGCCACGGGCGCGAATAGCCCGCAGGTGCGCGCCACGCGCCAGAAACGCCACGGCATTGCCCGCCTGGGCCAGCCGGCCGCCGATATAGCCGCCCACGCCGCCCGCGCCCACAATCGCTATGTTCATACGGCTGCTCCATGAGACCGGCCGCGTGTGGCGCGGCCGCTACAGCGAGGCATTTACGAAAATCGCGTCGAGCTACGTTTATCATATAATACTGCGATGCAGGAATCCATCGCGTTTTTGCCCATAACAGCAAAGCAAGAAAAGCGTTCTTTGCGGGCGGCGGAGCCGCCCCAGCCTCCACCGAACGGTGACATTCGGCAAACCTGCCTTAGCCACATATTGTAGCAGCTGCGCGCCCACCACACCGCGTCATCGCAACCCACGCGATACCCGACGTACCAGTGTATGTCGCCCGATACAGCAGAAGAGGTTTGAAATGAACATGCACACCCGCCGCATGTGGCTGCTGTTGCTCGTGCTGCTGCTGGCGATCCAGCCAGCCGGCGCGCAGGCGCGGCGCGGCCTGCCGGCCCATGGCCAGAAGTTCGGCAGTGCGACGGCGGCAAAGCCATGCGCCGGCGCCACGGCCTGCCCGCGCGAGCTGGTAGCGCCGCTGCCGAACACAACTTCAGCCGAGATCAACGGCGCGCCCTTCCGTATCATCGGCTACAGCGACGGCAGCGTAGCGGTATACCGCGATGGCGTGCAGCAGTTCTACGGCGGGCGCGCCAGCGGCGTATACCTGTGGGCCGCCGGGCTGGCGTGGGGGCCACGCGTGCCGTTCAATAACACCGCGCCGGTACCCTACAATGAGCTAGGCATCAGCGGGCCAACCGGCGACGGCAGCGACGCGAACCCGTGGCAGCTCAGCACCACGCTCGCGGCGCCCGACGCCCAGCTGCAGATCGAGCAGCGCATCAGCTATGTGAACGGCAGCAGCTTCATCGGGTACGAGTGGGTGGTGCGCAACACCGGCGCGGCACAGCAGAGCTACGCGCTGTTCCACGCCGCCGACCTGTACCTGAACGGCGACGACCGAGGCACCGGCTACTACAACCCCGACACCGGCGCGATCGGCGGGCGCAACCGCGCACAAGATCAGTTCGAGCTGTTTGTGCCGGCCACCCCGGCCAGCGCCTACCAGGAAGCCGGCTATAGCACGATCTGGCGGGCGATCTCGGCCGGCGGCGCGCCCGGCCCTGGCTTCGACAACACCACCGTGCCCGACTACCTGGACAACGGCGCCGGCCTCGAGTGGGCCGGGCGCGCGCTGGCCCCGGGCGACAGCGAGAGCATCCGCGATTACCTGAGCTTTGCCGACAGCGCGATCAACCCGACGCTTACCGCCGACCCCGATCGCTCGACGCTCGAAGCCGCGCCGGCCGAGGTGCTGGCCGACGGCCGCGCCAGCGCCACGCTGACCGTCACGCTGCTCGACAGCCAGGGCCGGCCGGTGCCGGGCAAGCAGGTGGAGCTGCGCTCGGATCGCGCCGACGACCACGTGACCCAGCCGGGCGTGCCAACCGACGCGCACGGCCAGGCCATCGCGCAGATTCGCTCGGGCACGCTCGGCCAGGCGACGATCACGGCCAGCGATCTGTCCGACCAGATCCAGCTAAGCAGCCCAGCGCTGGTGAGCTTTGCCGAGCCGCCCGCCAGCGACTTTGCCGAGGCCGTGCGCGCGTTCACCGCGTCGGGCCAGGAGGATGAAGCTCACAGCGCCAGCAACACCGCCCAGGTGGCGCAGGCCGGGCGCTATTTCACCGTGCAGCTCGGCGGCGACATTGTCAGCACGATCGTGGGAACATTCCTCGACGGCTGGTCGCTTGGCAGCGCGATCGGCGGGTTCAGCTCGTCGCTCGCCAGCAAAAGCATCAGCCAGATGAACGCGCCCGGCTACAAAGCCGCGCTCAACGCATCGTGGCAGGGCTACACCAAGAATGGCTCGGCCGAGCGGCAGTTCCTCAAGCCGATCTACGACAGCATGCACAACGGCCGCGAGCTGACCGGCCCGGTGCTCGACCAGGTGATGAAATCGGGCGGCAAATTCGCAATAACAAAGCTCGCCAAGAAACTAGCCCCCCAGCTCGCGGGCGCAACCGAGCGCCAGATCCTTGAATTTCTGCTGAGCAACACCGGCGACCCGTTTGGCGAATATGGGCAGGTGATGCAAGACTTGGCCGACTCGTACAGCGCCGAGCTGGCGGCCCCGCGCGACGAGCTGCTGGCGGCGCTGCCGGGCCTAGGCCTGACGCCTGAGGAAGAGGCGAGCTACAAGGCCGACATGCGCGCGCGCCAGCAAGCCAACCTGGCGCTGGCCGAGCGGATTGCCTCTCAGACCGCATACATGCAAACGGCGCGCGCCGACCGCGAGGCCCAGCAAGCCAACTTCTGCCACCAGTGGTGTCCATTTCTCATCAAGAACGGCGCGGTGATTGGCGCCACGCTGATCTGGGATGGGCCGGGCTACTATGTCGCGAACCTGCTGGGCGAAGGCGCGATGTTCGCATGGAATCGCTGGCAGGACGTGAAAAAGCTGCGCCAGGACAGCCGGATCGTGTTCGACAGCCTGGCGTTCATGAACGGCGCCGAGGCCGCGCTGACGCTGCAGCGGATCAACCAGAACACCATGAACGGGCTGTACCTGGTGAAGACGCGCGACGCAGCGGTGCCACCGCAGATCTCGCTTGGGCCGCCGGCGCAGTACAGCGTGGGCGAGTGCCGCAGCTGGCTGGGAACCAAGTTCGTGGAAGACGGCGCCTACACTGTGGTAGATGTGTACAACAACACCGGCGAAGACGTGACGCTGGAGGCCTGGGCCACCTACCAGCACAAGCCGGGCTGGTTCAGCAAGCCAGTGCCGCTGTACCGCGAGGCGCCGGGCATCACGCTGGCGCCGCAGCAGGCCGGCCGGCTGCGCTTCGACTACCGCCAGGGCGGCGAGGGCGACGCGCCGATCGACCCATCGGCGGTGCCGATCACGATCATCGGCAGCACCTCGACCGGCACATACCTCGTGGGCACGCTCGACGCCCAGTACGCGCATCCACAGCGTATCGACGCGGCCGGCAACCCGGTGAGCTGCCTGGCCGGCGCGCCGCCGCACGGGCCGGCCGCCGCGAGCGAGCAGGCCGCCGCAACCGTGAGCTTCCCGCTGCGCTCGTCGATCGCCCAGGCTAGCGGCAGCGATCAGGAGCTGCTAACCGTGTTCGTGGAGAATCCGCTCACCACCGCGCTGCAGGCGGCGATTGCCCAGCCTATTCCTGACGGCATGGCGGTTGTGGATGCCGGCGGCGGGAGTGTGGTCGACGGGCGGATCGAGTGGGCGCAGACGCTCGGGCCGGGCCAGCCCGCGCTCTTCACGGCGGCGCTGCAGCCCATGCAGGCCGGCACCGGCGGCATGCTGCCAGGCGCGCAGCTGACGTTCACCGACCCCGACACCGCCGAGGCGGCGCAGTTCGGCGTACCCGACCGTACACTGCCGCCGCCGATCGCCGCCGACCTCGACGCGGCCATCCCCGACAGCGCCGCCGCCAGCGGGCCGATCGACATTGCCGTGCAGCTGCACAGCCGGCAGAGCAGCAGCGCGCTCAGCGGCACGCTTCAGCTCGAGCTGCGCGCCCTCGACGAAAGCGTGCTTGCGCGGATCGACCAGCCGATCGGGCTGGCGCCCGGCGCCGACAGCCAGCTGACGCTCAGCCTGAGCGCGCCGGCCACACCTGGCAGCTACATGGTCGTCGGCACGCTGGCGGGCGTACCAGGCGCGCCGCGTGGCTTCGCCGGCCTGGTCGAGGTTCAAGCCAGCGCGCCTGCGCCACAGCCGGCGATCACATTTGTGTCGCACCGCGACGGCAACGACGAGATCTACCGCATGAACCCGGACGGCGGCAACCAGCAGCGCCTGACGAACAGCGCCAGCGCCGAAGGCTGGCCGGGGATGTCGGCCGACGCCCGCCAGATCACCTTCTGGTCGGCGCGCGACGGCAACAACGAGATCTACGTGATGGACGCCGACGGCGCCAACCAGCGCCGGCTGACTTTCAACAGCGCCAACGACGAAGCGCCGGCATGGTCGCCCGATGGCCGCTCGATCGCGTTTATGTCGGCGCGCGACGGCAACAACGAGATCTACGTGATGGACGCCGACGGCGCCAACCAGCGCCGGCTGACCTTCAACAGCGCCGACGACAACGCCCCGGTGTGGTCGCCTGACGGCGGCTCGATCGCGTTTCGCTCGCGGCGCGACGGCAACGACGAGATCTACGTGATGGATGCGAATGGCGGCAACCAGCGCCGGCTGACCTTCAACAGCGCCGACGACCGCGCGCCGGCATGGTCGCCCGACAGCGGCTCGATCGCGTTTCACTCGCGGCGTGACGGCAACTGGGAGATCTACGTGATGGATGCGAATGGCGCCAACCCGCGCCGGCTGACCACCGGCGCGGCATCCGACCAGACGCCGACGTGGTCGCCCGATGGCCGCCAGATTGCGTTCATGTCCGATCGCGACGGCAACCAAGAGATCTACGTAATGGACGCAAGTGGCGCGAGCCAGCAGCGCCTGACCTTCACCGCCGCCAACGATCACTCGCCAGGATGGTGGTCGCGGTAGGCGCGGCCTATAGGCTTTCGCCGGCCGGTGGCACATCGGCCAGCGCCACACGCCGCTCGGCGCGTGTCGCAAGATCGCGCCAGAGCAGCTCCTCGGTCGCAGCGTCGGCGGCAGACACCAGCACGAGGGCGGCAACCCCACGCCGCGCGCCGTCGCGCTGGTTGGCGGCGGCGCTG
>CALLYN010000234.1 GCA_937858455.1 uncultured Kouleothrix sp. | reverse complement strand
GGGAAAGCGATCACAAAGGTAGAGCCATTGCCCGGCGAGCTTAGCACGGTGATCGTGCCGCCGTGGGCCTCGACGGCAAGCTTGCAGAACGCCAGGCCCAGGCCGGTATTGCTCTGGCGGGTGCCATCGGGGCTGGTGACGCTAAAGCGCTCGAACAGGTGTGGCAGGCGCTCGGGCGCGATGCCGGGGCCATTATCGTGGACGATAATCTGAACGTTGGCCTCGGTGTGGCGGGTGCCAAGGGTAATCAGCGTGCCGACGGGCGTATGCTTCACCGCATTCGACACAAGGTTGTTGATCACGCGCTGGAGCAAGCTAATATCGACGAGCAGCGGCGGAAAAGCCGGACTCGGCGCCACGTCAATCTTCTTTTGCTCGAGCTCGACCCACGAGCGCAGCTCTTCGGCGCAGGTGTTGAGCATCTGCATAATATCGGCCGGCTCGCGGCGGATCTCGAGGCGGCCCTCGCTCAGTCGCGCCACATCGAGGATCTGCGACACCAGCATCAGGCCGCTCTTGGCACCAAGCTGGGCGCCGGCCACCACCGACTGCTGATCTTCGCTCAGCTCAGTCATCAGCAGAATATCGAGGTAGCCCAGCACGGCGGTGAGCGGCGTCTTGAGATCGTGCACCAGCATCTGGCTGAACTGCTCGCGCGAGCGCAGCAGCTCTTCTTGCGTCTGGGCGCGCAGCTCGTCGGCCTGGCGGCGCCGCACCTGGGCGCGCTCGAGGTCGGTCAGCATGGTGTTGATCGAGTACGACAGGCGCGTCAGCTCGTCGTTGCCCTGCGTCTCCATGCGCAGCGAGAGGTCGCCGCTGGCGCCGATCGCGTGGGCGCGCGCGTCGAGCTTCGACACGCGGCTGATCACCAGGCGCTCGAAGCCCAGCATACCGGCGCCGCAGCTCACCACCACCACCACGATCAGCGCGATCACGAAGTAGTTCACCGTCGACACGCCCTGGCTATAGATATTGCGCGGCATCTCGACGCGGATAGCCAGGTTGGGCTGGCCGTACACATCCGAGAGCAGCGAATAGCCGATGATCGACTGCGTCGAGAGCGCGTGGATCTGCTCGGGCTGGTTCTTGCTAAGCTCGCTGGCCTCGCTGATCAGCTGCGCATCGTCGAGCTTCACAATATTGAGCTGGAGGTGGGTGGTATCGGCGAGCTGCCGCACCAGCCCGGCGTCGAGAAAGCGGCCAATCAGCAGCGCGCCGCGGATCGGGCCGTGGCCATCGCTGGTGAGGATCGGGCGCGAGGCCACCAGCATTGGCCCCTCGGGCAGCAGCACAAAGCCGTTGATCGCGCTATCGAGGGCGTTATGCTTGAACAGCGCGCTCTGCGTCACGGTGGGCTGGCGGAAGTAGCCTGGGATGGGCATTGCGCGGCCATTCGCCAGATCGTAGGCCTTGCCGCCGACCAGCTGGCCGTTGGTATCGACGATCAGCAGCAGGTTCATGTCTTCGGCAGGAAACGAAGGGTCGGCGAGGTCGACGTTCAGAAAGTTCTCGTTGTGATCCTGCACGAACGCATAGCTATTGTCCCACGTCGCATAGCCAGTGGCCGAGTGGTCGAGCTTGGTCACGGCAATCTTAAAGGCATCGTGGGCGCGGCCAAGCTCGGTGCGCAGCGTCTGCTGCTCGAGGGTGACATAGCTTTCGAGGATCAGCAGCCGCAGTGGCAACGCGAGCGCAACCAGCAGGCCAAGCAGGCCAACGCCGAGCAGGAACAGGATCTTGAAGCGCAGAGCCACAAAGCGCTTCTGCCCAAAGAGCCGCTGCTCGGATATAGCGTCGACGCGCGGACGCAGGCCAACGCGCTGGTTCGACTCGGTTGGGTTAAGCATAGACGTAAACCGTCGCCGTAGCCACTGTAACTCTGGCTAGCCAGCTTGGCACGGGTATATCAAACCAGCCGGCACATGCAGTGTGAATATAGCTGCCGTGCTAGCGCGCACCAATATCGGCGCGGGCTAGCCGATACAGGCTGCCTGGAAGAATAGCATAACATACGACAAGAGCATAGTGCAAGCGGCTATTAACGCTTCAATATGAGATTATGATCATACTCCGTAGCGACGGGCCGCGCTCTGCACGAGCATATCGAGCATGGCCGGGTAGCTGAGGCCCTGGCGCTGTGCGAGGCGGTAGAAGCTGGAAAGCTGCTGGATGTGCGGGTGCGTGCTGGCCTCGATAAACCAGGGCGTGCCGTCGGCATCGACGCGAAAATCGAGCCTGCCGTAATCGCGGATGCCTAGCGCGCGCGCGCCGCGCAGCGCCAGATCGGCGACATACGCGCGATCGATGTGCTCGGGCGGGTCGGCGTAGTCGTAGCCGTCGTTGTAGACTTCCTCGGTAGCGAGGTAGTGCGAGCCATCGGGCAGCCTGCCGTTGACGGTTACCGCCAGAATGCCCAGCACGCGCGGCTCAGGGTCGACAAGGATAGGCACCTCAAGCTCGATGCCATCGACAAAGGTTTCGACGAGGGCGGGCTGGGCGTAGCGCCGCACTAGCAGCTCGGCGCGCTCGCGCGCGGCCGCCGGCGATGCCACCACCGCCTTGCCCTGCTCGATGCCAATGCTCGAACTTTCGGCCACCGGCTTGACGATCGCCGGGTAGGGCAATCCGTCGAGCCGCGTCTCGATGCCGGGTGCCACCAGCGCCGCGCGTGGCGTCGGCAGGCCGGCATCGCGGGCCACCAGCTTGGCGTGGTACTTATTGCGCGTCAGGCTAAGCACATACGGGGTCGAGCCGATATACGGGATGCCGGCAGCCTCGAGGATGGCCGGTGCGAAGCTCTTGCGCTCGGCGCCGCGGTAGCCAACCGAGCGGTTCAGCACCAGATCGCAGTGCTGGCGCCAGTAATCGAGCCGAGCGAGCAGCGCGGTGGTGTCGCCTATCGGAATAACCCTGTAGCCGGCGGCCTCAAGGCCATCGATCAGCTCGCGCTCTTCTTTTGCCGATAGTAGCTCTGAGTTGCAGTCGGACGGATCGCCTTCGAGAAACTGGTAATCGGCTTTACGCTCGAACAACAGACCAATCTGCACCAATACCTCCCTCTACCGCAGCGGCTCACGCCGAGAGCGCCCAGGTTCCGGCGACGATCAGGCAGATCGCCAGCAGGCGCTGCGCGATAATCGCCCGGCTCAGCTGCTCGTGGCCATAGCGCGGGGCATAGCGCGTAAGCAGAACCGCATAGGCAAATGCAAACAACGGCTGAAGACTATGCACGGTGGCGATCAGCGCCAGTGGCGCCAGCAGCGACGCAAGGTTGGTGGCCATTTTCGCGCTGACGCCGATCGCCTCATTCAGCGAGACCAGGCGCACCAACCGCCAGCCGCCGTCGCGCAGCGAGGCGCGCACTTCCTCGCGATACTGCCGCACGCCAAACAGCAGGCACGCGCCCACCAGCGCAAATCCGGTGTACTCCCAGAAGCTCGACACCCAAAAATCTTCCTGGATGGCGACGTATTTGAACAAAAACCAGTTGAACGCATTCAGCAGCGCCGCCAGCAACATCAGGCCAAGCACGTCGGCCTTCACGCGCGGCCGCTGGCG
>CALLYN010000233.1 GCA_937858455.1 uncultured Kouleothrix sp. | reverse complement strand
CACCGACGGCCGCAGCATCCGCGCCCACCGCGCCGCCCGCCACCGCCCCGGCCGTCGCCGCCGGCAAAGTCACGCTTACCTGGCTCTCGCAGCTCCCCGCCACCGACAAGCTGGTCGCCGCGTTCAACGAGACCAACCCCAACATCGAGATCAAGGTCGAGACCGCCGAGTTCCGCGATCTGTTTGCCCAGAACCAGGTGCGCCTCGGCTCCGGATCGTCGAACCTGGACATCGTAGAGGTGGATGCGCCGGTCATGGCCTCCTACGGCCTGCGCGGCTGGCTCGCCCCACTCGATGACGTGATCGGCCAGGAGAGCATCGCAAGCTGGCTGCCGGCGCTCGACCAGTCGAGCCGCTACCAGGGTAAGCTGCTGACCGTGCCGCTCTGGAACTCGACCCTGATGCTGTACTACAATGTGAGCCTGCTGGAGAAAGCCGGGATCACCCCACCTGCGGCAGACGAGCGCTGGACCTGGGAGCAGATCGCCGATGCGGCCAAGAAGCTCACAAAGGATGAGAACGGCGACGGCGTGCCGGACGTGTGGGGCTTCCAGTTCGAGCAGTACAACCGCATCTACCAGCTTCAGCCGCTGCCCCAGGGCCTCGGCGGCAAGATCATCGGCCCCGACGGCCTCACGGTGAAGGGCATTATCGACGCGCCGGAGTGGGTCAAGGCGTTCACCTGGTACCAGGACCTGCACACAAAGCTGAAGGTGGCGCCGCAGGGGCAGATCGGCGTGTACGACCTGTTCAGCACCGGCAAGCTGGCGATGACGGTGGCCGGGCCGTGGAACCTGAACGGCTTTATCAGCGCGAAGGTGCCCTTCCGCACGGCGCCCCACCCCGCCTGGAAGGGCGGCGAGGCGCTCGTTCCCACGGACGGCTGGCACCTCGGCGTCAACGCGAAGAGCAAACACGTGCCGGAGACCCTTGAGTTCATCAAATTCGCGGCCTCGCCCAAGGCCGGGCAAGTGCTGCGCGATGCGGCAAGCGCCTGGCCGGTTCACAGCTCGCTGCTCGACGCGATCATCAAGGATCCGTCAAACAAAGACTGGCCCAACAAGGCCTGGAGCGTGGCGGCCGAGGAGAGCAAGCACGCAGCGGGGCGAGCCGTTACGCCGGGCTTTCTGGAGTACGAGGAGATCCTTTCCGATACCTTCGAAGACATCCGCAACGGCGCTGCGGTGCAGGAGGCCCTGAGCAGCGCGGCTGCGCGCATCGAGGGCGAGATGCAGAAGTACCGCCAGTAGTGGCGCGTCGTCTGCGGGGCGCCGCCCTGGCGGCGCCCCGCCAGGCATGAAAGGAGGCCGACGATGGTGCACCGCACGCAGGTGTCGCCGCAGCGTGTGCGTCGTACACAGGTCACACCGTACCTGTTCTTGCTGCCGGCGCTGGTGCTGCTGATCATCTTCCGCTACATCCCGATTATCAGCGGGCTGCGCGAGAGCTTCTACAGCAACGGCCTGAGCCTCAACGGCGGCCAGCAGTTCGTGGGCCTGGCCAACTTCGCCCGGCTCTTCCGCGAAGAAGTTTTCGCCCGAGCCCTCACCAACACCGTTCTGTTCAGCATCGTAGTTAACCCGCTCCAGACCGGCCTGGCGCTGCTGCTGGGCCTGCTCGCCAACCAGAAGCTGCGAGGCATCGCCACCTTCCGCACCATCTACCTGATCCCGGTCGCGCTCTCAATGACGGTGACGGCGCTGTCGCTCGGCCTGGCCTTCGACCGCAACTACGGCATGGTCAACGGCCTGCTGGCCACGCTTGGCCTGCCGCAGCAGCCATTCCTCGGCTCGCCGAACCAGGCGCTCTGGACGATCGTCGCGATCGTGACATGGGTGGGCGTGCCGTACTGGACGATCTTCTTCCTGGCGGGGCTCCAGAACATCTCCGCACAGCTCTACGAGGCCGCCCAGATCGACGGCGCCACCAAGCTCCAGTGCTTCTGGCACATAACTCTGCCCCTGCTGCGGCGAACCACCGCCTTTGTGCTGATCACCGACACAATCATCAACTTCTCGCTTTTCGCGCCCATCCAGCTGCTGACCCGCGGCGGGCCGGAGCTCTCGACTACCATGGTGATGTACGAGGCCTACCGGCGCGGCTTCGTCTATGGCGACCTCGGCGTCGCTGCGGCGCTGGCGACCTGCCTGCTGCTCGTGGTGCTGGCGATCGTGATGCTGCAGCTCTTCCTGCTGAGGCCGAAAGACTAATGACATACGCACTTCGGCAGAGCAGTACTTAATTCCATAGGGGAGTGCGGTTTGGAGCGACGAAGTCCTTCCAAAAGAAGGAGACCCGGAGGATATCATGGATCACCTGTTTCCCGAGCGATCCGCAGAATCGATCGCGATGAGCCCTCAGCCCGCGAGGGCGGCCTGGAGCCTCCGGCGGGCTGCGGTGATCCTCCGGGCCACCGTGCTCTACGGGCTGCTGGCGGTGGTCGCGGTGATCATCGTGGTCCCGCTCTGGTGGGTCGTGGCCTCGTCGTTCACCACCCCCGAGACGGTCTGGTCGAATGTGCTGCCCTTCAGCTGGCGCGCCTTCTGGCCGCAGACCTTTAGCCTAAACGCCTACCGGGCGATCTTCGCCGAAGGCATGGGCCGGGCGATCTGGAATACGCTGGTCGTCAGCGTCGCAACCGTGGCGCTGACGCTGATCGCCTCGGCGATGGCCGGCTTCGCCTTCGCGCGATTCGCGTTTCCGGGCAAGCAGCTGCTCTTCTGGGTGGTGCTGCTGAGCTTCATCGTGCCGGGCGACATCACCATCATCCCGTCGTACATCCTGGTGAACAATTTTGGCTGGCTGAACTCCTGGCAGGGGCTGATCATCCCGGCCGTGGCGAACAGCGTGGTGATCTTCCTTTTCCAGCAGTTCTTCGCCGAGATCCCTGAGGCGCTGGTGGACGCGGCGCGGGTGGACGGGGCCTCGTGGCTGCGGATACTGCTGCAGATCATCCTGCCGCTCTCGCGGCCGGTCGTGGTGACCGCCAGCATCTTGATCTTCCTGAGCCAGTGGAACAATTACTTCTGGCCGACGCTGATCGCGCCCGACCCGGACTTTCGCGTGATCCAGGTGGCGATCGCCCAGCTCGGCCACTCGCAGCAGCTGACGCTCTGGGACAAGATCTTCGCCGGCTCGACGATCGCGGCGCTGATCCCCATCCTGCTGACGGTGCCGCTCCAGCGCTACTACGTCCGCAGCGTGATGTCGGCGGGTATCCAGGGCTAGCACCAGTACGTTTCAATTAGCCGCAAGACGCAAAGAATAAATTAGGCTTACGCAGTCGGCGCGCTCAGCCTTCGGCAGAGCGGTACTCTTCTCCGTCGGCGTGGGAGGCTTGGAGAGCGCAAGCCCTTCAAAATCACTCTTTTGGCAGGTCGCAGCCACGGCAGTGGCCGCGACCTGCCAAGAAGGAAGTTTTCGGGGGCGGCTTTGCCGCCCCCGAACCCCCACCACGTAACTCGAGTAAATATAAGGTGGGCTATGCGTGCGATGATTCTCGACACCGATATTGGCACGGACGTCGACGACGCAATGGCGCTCAGCCTGGCGCTGGCGCTGCCCGCGCTTGAGCTTGTAGGGGTCACCACGGTGCACGCCGACGCCGGGCTGCGCGCGCGGATCGCCCGGCGCCTGCTGGAGCTCGCGGGCCGTCGGGACATTCCGGTGGTGCCTGGGGCGAGCATGCCGCTGCAGATGCCGCTGCCGCCAAACTTCACTTGGATGCCGCGCCTGCGCGGCCACGAGGGCGTCGGGCTGCTGGCTCCCGCCGAGCTTGTTCCATCGGAGAACCGCGACGAGTGCGCCGACGACGCTGCCCGCTTCATCATCGCCCAGGCCGCCGCCCGGCCTGGCGAGCTCACGGTTGTGGCGGTGGGCGCGCTCACCAACCTGGCGCGAGCGATACAGCGCGAGCCGCGGCTGGCCGACTGGCTTGATAGCATTGTGGTGATGGGCGGCACGGTCTTCGCCGAGCGCTTCCCCTTCCCGCCAATGCTGGAGACCAACCTCAACGCCGACCCGCTGGCCGCGCGGATCGTCTTCGCGAGCGGCGTGCCGCTCACCATTGTGCCCATGGAAGTGACCACGCAGGTCTACCTGTCGCCCGAGCAGCGCGCGGCGATACGCGGCTGGGGCCGCCCGCTGAGCGATGCGCTTGTGGCGCTGATGGAGCAGATGTTTGAAGGGTTGGCCACGCTCTCCACCGAGGCCGGCCTGAGCGACGATTTCTACCAGGGCCGCACCTTTATGCACGACCCGCTGGCGGTGTACACTGCCGCCGCGAGCGAGCTGGTAACGCTGCGACGCATGCACGTGGCGCTTGAGGTGATCGACCAGGTCGTTCGCACGATGCCCTACCCCGCGCGCGCGCCGAACTGCCGGGTCTGCGTCGGTGTGGACGCGGCGAGGTTTGTTCAGCTCTGGCTCGAGCGCATCGCGGCGCTCAGCGCCGCTGCGGCAGAGCTTGAGCTGCCTGCGTGAAAGAAAAAGCTGAAGTCTGCGTTTCGTACTAGGAACGCTCATCAAGCCGCCGCAGCTGCGCTGCTAGTGGCTCTGCGATCTCGGTTGCCTCGCTCAGCGCCGCTTCACTCACCATGCTGGCGTTTGCGCGCTGCCACGGCGCCAACGATGAGCTGCTCGAGGATGGCGAGATCCACATCGGCGAGCCTGCGGAGGTAGAGGCAGCCCTTGCCGAGTTTGTACTTGCCAAGCTTTGGAAGCAGCTCATCGCGCCCTGGGAAGTCCGCCACGAGGTAGATCGCGATGTCACTCTTGCGCGACGAAAACCCCGTGAGGCATGAGTCGCCCTCGCGGCCACTTGCGTACTTGTAGTGGTAGCTGCCAAACCCGACAATGCTCGTTCCCCACATCTTTGCCGGCTGATGGGTGGCCTGAGACATCAGCCTGGCCAGCCCTTCGCAGTCGTCGCGCCTCGGCTGATCGTGAATAGTCGCGAAATAGCTCTCAACGCTCTCGCCCGTGGGCTTGGTTTTGTTCTCAGCCATAGCGCCTCCTTCTGGCTGTGCGCCCTGCGCATCCCCATAGCCATAGAGCTATCATAGCACATCGGGCAGGAGGAGTGTGAGGGGCATCGCCCTTCGCACTCCTCTTTTTCCACAGGACTTACGCGGTGCGCGTTTTGCCTTCGGCAGAGCGGTACTTTTTCTTGGATGGTGCTGAGAGGTTGGCGCTTTGCGCCAACCTCTCAGCGCTGCCGCAGGCAGAACAAGCCTCTATTGCAAGCGACCGCGTAAGTCGTGTTTTTTCAGACAAGGCTCCGGGAAACTCAGACGAAAGACCGATGGACATTTTAGAGTATTTGCTCTATAGTATCCATAGAGTAAATGCTCTACTTACTAAACACCCGCACCAATGCGGGTGCCATGATGGGAGGAACATAGTGATGGCCACCGCTCCGACCCGCCGCCTCGCCGGCATGCTGCTTGTGCTTGTGCCGATCGCCTTCAGCGTCTGCTTTACGCTGCTCCAGATGATGTTCGAGTACCCGGATATTCTGCGGCAGCCGACTGCCGACGTATTGGCCAAGTTTAGCGCCGGCGGCGGCGCGCTGATTGCTGTGTGGTATGCACTCACGCTAAGTGCTGTGCTGTTTATTCCTCTGGTTGTGCTGTTCCATCAGGTGCTGGCCGAGCACGCGGCCTCAACTACGCTACGAGTCGCCACGGTATTCGGGATAGTGGCCGGATTCGCGCAGACGCTTGGCTTTCTGCGCTGGCCATTTCTGGTGCCGCATCTGGCCCAGGCCTACCTTGAGCCGGGCGCCAGCGAGGCGCAGCGCGCAGCTGCCGCGATGGTCTTCGACGCCTTTCACCGCTACGCCGGGATGGCGGTTGGCGAACACCTCGGGTACCTGAGCACCAGCGTATGGACCTTCCTAGTTGCTTCGCTGATGCTGCGCGCGCCGCTGTTCGGGCGCTGGCTGGGGCTGAGCGGCTTGCTACTGGCGGCAGGGATCGCTAGCGGGCTGCTTGAGCCGGCCGGGTTGGCGCTCGCGGGGACGATCAATGCGCTGAGCTACCTGGCCTGGGCGCTCTGGCTGATCGCCGTCGGCGTGGCCGTGCTGGTTCGGCGGAACGTGCCGGCGCAGCTCGCGCGCCCGGCTGCGGTCGCCCGCTGAAACGCTTCTTCTTTCGCCGACAAGGGGATGAAATACATATGGAGAGGAGCAAGTGGATGGCACCCTCGAACGAGCTGCACGTGGTGTATGGAACCGGGCCGGTTGGGACGGCGGTGATCGAACTCCTCGTGGCGCAAGGCAAGCCGGTGCGGGTGGTCACGCGCAGCGGCGCGCGCAAGCACCTGCCCAGCCAGGTCGAGATGGTGCGCGGCGACGCAACCGATCCGGCGAACGCGCGACAAGCCTGCGTTGGCGCTAGCCACGTGTACAACTGCACCAACCCAGCCGACTACCACCGCTGGCCCGAGCAGTTTCCGCCGCTCCAGCGCGGTGTGCTGGAGGGCGCGGCCGCCAACAAAGCCAGGCTGATCGTGATGGAGAACCTGTATATGTACGGCCCGCACGGCGGCGCGCCGATGACCGAGGGCATGCCGCTGCACGGCCGCGGCTCGCGCAGCACGACACGCGTGCAGATGACCGAAGAGCTGTTCGCGGCGCATCGCAGCGGCAAGGTGCGCGTCGCCAGCGTGCGCGCCTCGGATCTATTCGGCCCTCACGTCACCGAGTCGCTGGTCGGCGAGCGCCTGTTTGAACCGCTGCTCGCGGGCAAGCCAGCGCAAATGTTCGCGAACCCGGATCTACCGCATAGTGTGAGCTACATTCGCGACGTCGGCCGGGCGCTTGTCACAGTCGGCGCGCACGACGCAGCGCTCGGCCGCGCCTGGCACGCGCCGAACGCGCCGGCCACCACGCTCCGCGAGTTTGTGCGCCTCCTCGGCGACGAGGCGGAAGTTGCGCCGAAGCTCTCGGCGCTGCCACGCCCGGTCACGCGCGCGCTGCTGCCGCTGCTCGGCGTGTTTATGCCGCCGCTGCGCGGGCTGAGCGAGAACCTGTACATCGGCTACGAGCCGTACATCGTCGATCATAGCGCCTACGCGCATGCCTTCGGCGACCATGCCACGCCGCTGCACGAGGCGATCCGCGCGACTGTGCAGTGGTACCGAGCGCACGCCGCAGCCGAACAGCACACGCCGGCCGCATCCAACAGCTAGTAAGGAGGATGGTGATGAAAGCAGCGAGCACGACGAGATCGGCTGGTGGGTGGAGCTTTTGGGGCGGCTGGGCGTTGGCATTCGTTGGGTTTCCGCTGGGCGGGGTTGCAGCTGCGGCGCTGGTTGGCCCGATCACAACACCGCTAGCCGGCGCGATTGGCGGCGCATTGACCGGCGCGGTGGTTGGCGCAGCCGAGTGGCTGGCGCTGCGTCGCCGGCTGTCGCTCTCGCCCTGGTGGATCGCCGCCACGGCGCTGGGGATGGGTGCCGGCCTCGCGCTTGGTATTGCGCTGCTGGGGGCGAGCGTAGACGGCGCGGCGCTGCCGTTGCGCGGCCTGATCGCCGGCTTGGGCATCGGGATCGGCCAATTCCTGCTGCTGCGCGGCGTCGGCAGCCGCGCGCCGATCTGGCCGCTGGCCGTTGCGCTGGGGTGGGCGCTGGGCTGGCTGATTACGCAGGCGGCCGGTGTCGATCTTTCGCTGCAGTGGTCGGTGTTCGGGTCATCCGGCGCGCTGGCGTTTCAGCTGCTGAGCGGCTTGGCGCTCGCCTGGATGCTGCGCGGCAGTAGGGTTGTGCCAGGCCCAGCCGCTGAGCCGGCCTCGTAGCGCGGCTGGCGGGCGATTTATACCAACTCCGTTTGATTACTTGTGTTTTCTTGTGCGGCGCCCGGCAAAGC
>CALLYN010000232.1 GCA_937858455.1 uncultured Kouleothrix sp. | reverse complement strand
CGGTCGACTGCGGGGCTTTTCTGGCGACACCCGAGCTGGCCGGCGCGATCCGCGCGGCGATTGGAGCGGGCAAGGCGGGGAGCCTGTCTGAAGGTATGCAGGTGCTGGCCGACGCGGGCCGCGCGCAGACCCATGACATTGGCAGCGGGCCGGGGGCCTGGTGGATGGATGTCGACGATCCGCGCGCCCATGCCCTGGCCGAGGAGCTGGCGCCGCGCTTTTTGTCCGAACTTTACGGATAGGTGAGGCGGATCTTCGTTGTCTGCCCGCTGTGCGCGACGCGATAGCGCACCGAGCCGAAATTGGGCAGGCCGAAGAAGGTGTTAGGGTTGTTCGAGAAGCCATAGGCCTCGGCTGGAAGGCCGATCATCGTGCGGTCGAACTTCTGGTTGCCGTTGGTGTCGTGATAGATCGCGAGGGCGTAGGTGCCCGGGCGCGGCACGAAGAGGCAGGCCTCGGTGGTGCCCTTTTCGGCCTTGACCCGCCCGACGTAGAGCGAGCCGTGCTTGACGAGGAAGCGGCTGGCATCGTCGGCGTAGAGCGTGACCGCGACCAGCCCCCGGTCCGAGCGCACCCCTTCGACCAGCACGCGGATCCAGGTTGCGCTTTCCGGCCCGGTGCAGCCGGCGGGGGCCATCGGGCCATCCTGCGCGGCGAGCGCTTGCGGCAGGCCCAGCGCCAGCGCGCCGGCAAGCGCCAGCACACGACGGGACAGCAGGGGGCGGAAAAGGGGCATCACGGGGGCGGGCCTGTCTCTCGTCACGGTCATCGTGGCCCGCCGGCAGCCGGCGCGCCACGCCTTGTGGTTGGTTGCCGGCCCGTACATCCCCCCGGAAGACAGTGGCCGCTCCGGCGCGCCCTTTATGACCGGTTGCGATGAATTGCGAGTAAATACCGCATCCCGGTGATCGCAACCCATGAGGACGGGTTCTGGCGGTCTTCGGCAAGGAGCGTCTGAAGGCCGCCAGAACCCGCCTTCGCCAGAACCCGCCTACGGTTGCCATTTTCCGTCCGCCGGACTTCGTCGCAGCTTCGCCACGATGAACCACATCGCGGCTTCACCCGCTCCTCGCCGGCAAACGGGAAATGGCAATCCTCATGGGTTGCGATCACCGGGATGCGGTATAATTCCGCCCGGCCGGGGCAGGCGTGTGGAAAAGCGTGCCGGTGCGCTTGTTTGCCCGGCCCCCGCTGGCTAATCGCCGAAAACCTGCCCGCTTACCGGTGTCTTGCAGCGCACTATGCCCGCCTTGCCCCGCCCGCTGATCGCCCCCTCGATCCTGTCTGCCGACTTTGCCCGGCTGGGCGAGGAAGTGCGCGCGATTGACGCCGCCGGGGCCGACTGGATTCATGTCGATGTGATGGACGGGCATTTCGTGCCCAATATCACTATCGGGCCGATGGTGGTGAAGGCGCTGCGCGGGGCTACTGCCAAGCCTTTCGACGTCCACCTGATGATCACCCCGGTTGATCCATACCTTGCCGCCTTTGCCGAGGCCGGGGCTGACATTATCACCTTCCACCCCGAGGCCGGGCCGCACGCGCACCGCACCGTGCAGGCGATCAAGGCGCTGGGGAAAAAGGCCGGGGTTTCGCTCAATCCGGCAACGCCCGCCAAGATGCTCGACTATCTGATCGACGAGGTGGACCTTGTGCTGGTGATGAGCGTCAACCCCGGGTTTGGCGGGCAGAGCTTCATTGCGAGCCAGCTGAAGAAGATCGCGGCGGTGAGGAAGATGATCGAGGCCAGCGGGCGCGATATCCGCTTGCAGGTCGATGGCGGGGTGGACCCGGTGACGGCGAAGCAATGTGTCGAGGCCGGGGCCGACGTGCTGGTGGCCGGCACCGCCGCTTTCCGTGGCGGGGTGGCGCATTATGCCGCCAATATTGCCGCGCTGAAGGAGGCCGGCTGAAGTGGGGGTCGAGGCGCCCCTGCGGCGGCGGGCTGCGGCGGACGCGCGCGCCCTGCCGCTTGGCGTTGCCAGTCAATTCGAGGAGGCAATGGTGAACGACGAGGCGCCGCTGGCCGCCGTTCCTCCCAGCGAGGTGATCGAGCCGGGCCGCGCGCTGGCGCTGGCCGATTTTTCGCCGCCTTCGCTGGGCGCGGGCGAGCGGCTGGGGTTTCTGGCGTTGGCCGGCGACACGCTCGACGAGTGGGATCGCCAGGCCGCGCAGCAGGGCGCCACCGCGCTGGCGCTCGAGCTGGCGAAGGAGCAGGCGGTGCTGGCCGCCGAAGAGCGCCTGCGCGGCGATTTCGTGCAGATGGTGCTCGCCGGGCCGCCGGCCGATACCGAGGCGCTGCTGCGGCGCGGCCAGGAGCTTGGCTACGACCTGCGCAAGGCCCACGTGGCGCTGCTGTGCACCAGCGGCGAGACCGGCGACAGCGACGAGACGACAACCCGGCTGGCCGGGGCGCTCAACAATGCGCTGGCGTCGCTCAAGCTCAGCGCGCCAACCATGCGCCGCGCCGACGGGATGCTGTGCTACCTGCCGCTGAACGGCCGCAGCCACCGCCCGCGCGAGCTGGCCGAGCAGCTGCGCGGCCGGCTGCAGACCGATGTGCCGCATGTCGTGCTGGCGATCGGCAAGGACGCCTCCAGTGTCAGCGCGTGGCCGCGCTCGCTGCGCGAGGCCGAGCAGGCGCTGCTGCTGGGGCGCCAGCTGCTCGATACCAGCCATGTGCTCGATTTCGGCGACCTGGGGGTGTATCGCCTGCTGCTGCTGCTGCGCGAGTCGCCCGAGCTGTGGGAGTTCTACCGCGCCACGCTGGCCACGCTCACCGACTACGACCGCAAGCAGCACGCCGAGCTGCTGAAGACGCTCGAGGCGTTTTTCGCCAACCTCGGCAACCTGGCGCGCGCCGCCGAGGCGCTGCACGTCCACCGCAACACGCTGCTCTACCGGCTCGAGCGCATCACCGAGATCAGCGGCCTCAACCTCGACGATGCCGAGGAGCGCCTGGCGCTCTGGCTCGCGCTTAAAGCCCACCGCGTGCTCCAGACGCTCGACGCCGACGAAGATCTGTAGCTACAGCCGTAGAACGCGAGGCCGACCATGCTTATTCGGATCGGCGACCTGCACCGGCGGCTGCTGCGCGCCAGCCCCGAGCTGTACGTCGGCGCGGCGCTGCAGGACCTGGCCGCGCGTCCCGACCCGGCGACGTGGCTGCTGGTATTCGAGCAATTCGCCAGCTTTGTGGTGCTTGGCCTCGCCGATCTGGCGCGCCTGCAGGCCGGCGGCCGCGCGCTGCTTGATCAGCGCCTGGGCGCGCTTGGCCTGCCGCCTAGCCCGGCGGTCGAGCTCGACAGCCCGCTCGAAGACGCGCGCGCGCTGCTGGTGCCGGGCGGCTATGTGCTGGTGCTGCGCGACGACGCGCCATACGGCGTGCTGTTCGAGCCGCCGGCCGCATTAGCCGCCGATAGCCTGCTCGCGCAGGCCGCCGGCTGGCGCCCGCCGACGCGCGTGCTGAACGACACAGAGCAGGCCAAAGCCCCCACGCAGCCTGCGCGGCCGCGCGAGCCGCTGGCGCCAGTCCAACAGCGAAGCGATCGTTATGTAAATACTGACTTCGCGGCCGAAGCCGCGCCCGGCCAGCCGCTCGACAAGCGCGAGCCGCTGCGCGTTGGTAGATGGTACTTTTTCCGCGTCCATATAGGCGAAGCCGAGGCAAGCTCGCTTGAAACAACGCTTGTGCCGCTGCCAGGTCAGGTGCTCGAAGATACCGCCGATATTCGGGTGGTGATTTTCAGCGAAGATTTTATGGTAAGTGACGCCTCAGGCGTGCTGCGCGTGCCGCTGAGCGGCCCGGCGAGCGTCGTCGAGCGCGCGTCGACGCCGGCCGGCATCGACGCGAACGACGCGCTGCTCGGCCAGCGGCTGCTATTTCGCGTACAGGCGCCCGATGGCCGGCGCGGGCTATTCAGCCTGCGGGTGAATATGTACTGCCGCGGCATGCTCATCCAGTCGCGCTTGGTGATGGCGCGTGTCGGGCCGGGCGCGCCGCTGAGCGACACCGGCGCGCAGCGCGTCTCGGCGCTCGAATTCAACCTCAGCCCGGCGCTGGCGCCCGGCCACCTGAGCGCGATCGCGCCACACACGCTCAGCATCATGCTGAACAGCGACCCGGCCGGCAACCAGAGCTTCAGGCTACTGGGCCAGCAGGGGCAGGAGCTGTTCGCCAGCAGCGCGACGATCGGCGAGGGAGTGATCACCAGCATCCTGAGCGAGGCGCGCCGGGCGCTGCAGAGCGCCTCGTGGGGCATCGCCGACGGTTGGGACGGCAGCGCAGCGTACCGCTACAAGCCCGGCACGCCACCGGCCACGCTGGCCGCGCAATTCAAAACCGACCTGTTCGACCTAGCGGCGAAGGGCGCGCGGATCTACGCGGCGATCAAAAACAACCTGGGCCAGGGCAAGCAGGGCGCCGAGCAGCTGCGCGAGCTGATGCGCGCGCCAGGGGTTGTGCAGATGGCCAGCAAGGTCTCGGCCAACGACGTTGTGCCGATCGGCCTGATCTACGACCACCCGCTCGACTCACAGAATATGCAGCAGGTCTGCCCGCAGTTCGAAGCCAGCCTGGCCAGCGGCCGGCCGCTCGCCGGCGAGCCGTGTTTTGTGGGCAAGTGCCCGAGCTACCCCGACGAGCGGATCGTCTGCCCTGCCGGCTTCTGGGGCTTCCGGCACGATATCGGGTCGCCCGCGCCGGCGCCATTTGGCCCGGCGGTCGCGCTGGCGATCGGCTACCGCGAGCGGCCGCTGATCGATATGGCCGTGTATAGCGACATGGCGCTGCTGGCGGCCCACGCGCAGAACATCGACCAGCTGCCAGCGACGGTGCAGCGCCAATCCGAGCGCGCCGCGGTGATCGAGATGCTGCGCCGCAGCGAGCCGCAGCTGGTGTACTTCTACTGCCACGGCGTGCTGCAGGAAAGCAACCCCGCGCTGCTGGTGGGCAGCAAAGCTGCGCCGGGCGTATTCACCACCGACAACTGGAGCAACCTGGGGATCGAGTGGCCGCGCGCCCGCCCGCTGATGTTCATCAATGGCTGCCACACCACCGCGCTGTCGCCGGCGATCGCGTTCAACCTGGTGAAGGTGTTGGTTGAAGAAGCCGAGGCGGCCGGCGTGATCGGCACCGAGATTACGATCTTCGAGGAGCTGGCGCAGCCGTTCGCCGAGCGGCTGATCGCGCTGTTCTTGGGCGGCATGCCGCTGGGGCGGGCCATGCGCGAGGCGCGGCTCGGCCTGCTGGCGCAGCGCAACCCGCTCGGGCTCGCGTACACCGCGCACGCCTACGCCGCGCTGGCGCTGGTGGCGCTTAATGAATGACCGGCACGTTTGGGTCGGCGCCGCCGGCGGGCGGGCGAGGCTTGGTGATATCGCCCATCGCCGTGGTAGTTGGGCGCACATAATCGGGAATGAACTCGTCGTCGGCGATCTTTTTGCGCCGCCCGTCGATAAAAAAGTCGTCGTCGAAGTTCGCCGAGCGGCGCACCAGCCGCGCGAGCCGGATGTGGTAGCCGAAAAAGCCGATCGCCAGGCCCACGCCGTAGGCGCCAAACAAGTCGGTGCCTGCCTGAAACAGCGCCAGGATGGCCCCGCCGCCAATGATGCCGATCACCGTCGCCAGATCGCCAAAATCGACCGCCGCCGTCCGATAGCGGTCGGTGAAGTACACCCGCCAGCCGATGATAATGCCGAATGCAAGCGCGCCGATCAGCTGAATGATCGATCTGGTGGCCGGATCGCTCATAGATCGCTCCTTGTTAGCATGCGTCACGTGGTGGCTCGCCTAGCGCGAGGTTTCAAGGGTGCTGCCCTTCCGATCGTTGTTTTCGTTCGTGGCCATAGCCGGGCGAGCTGCTTTCTGCTGCAGCGGGAACCGCACGCAGGGGCGTTACAGGGCGCGCGCCGCGCATCAGCGCAGGCCGGCGCGCCACTCAAGCGCGCTGCGCCAGGCGCGGGCCAGCA
>CALLYN010000231.1 GCA_937858455.1 uncultured Kouleothrix sp. | reverse complement strand
GCGCTTCTGCCGCTCGGCAGCGCCCGCCCCGCCGATATGCTGCCGCCCGGCGTTGCGCCGCGCGTCTTCACCGGCGTGTACGAGTTCGCCGGCCTGGCCCCCGACACGCGCTACACCGTCACGCTGCAGGCCGGCGCGAGCCGCACCAGCGTGCCGCTGCGCACGCTGCCCGCCAGCGTACCGAATGTGCTCGGCCAGTGGTTCAACGTGCTGCTGGTGTCGTGCTTCTACCAGCCCGAAGACGTTACCGGCGTGGCCGGGACGATCGTGTCGCAGCTGGGCGGCGCCAGCCAGCCACACCTGGCGCTGCTGATGGGCGACCAGGTGTACCTCGACCTGCCGACGCACTTCCTGTACCCGGCCGATGCCGCCGGGCTGGCCGACAAGTTCGAGGCCGACTACCGCCGGAACTGGCTCGGCCCCGAGGGCTACGCGCGCATCCTGGCGGCCGCGCCGAGCCTGCACATCCCCGACGACCACGAGTACTGGAATAATTTCCCCAACACCGCGCCGTATATCGCGAATACCTGGACCGAAGGCGGCCGAGCCAATTGGCAGCGCGCCGCCCAGGCGATGTACACGGCCTTTCAGCACAGCTACGCCGAGCCGCTCGGCAGCGGCGCCTCGCTCGATATCGCCCCGCTCTCGTTCTTCCTGGCCGACGGCCGCTCCGACCGCGATCGCGGCCGGATGCACATGCTCGGCCCGGCCGAGCTGGCGCGGCTCGAAGCCTGGGTGCAGCACGTGATCGACGCGAAGCTCTTCGGCGTCTTTGTGTCGGGGCAGACGCTGCTATGCGACCCGGCCGGGCTGCTGGCCGGCAAGCTCTCGGACTACGAGACGCCGAACTATGGCGATTTCGCGCCGATCGTGCGGGCGCTGGCGCGGCTGGCCGATGCCAACCGCTCGCTGCTGTGCCTCACCGGCGATGTGCACTGGGGCCGCACAACCGAAATACGCGACCAGCTTAGCGGCCGTACCGCGCTGCGCGAGATCATCTCTTCGCCGGTGTCGCTGGTGGATACGCCAGTGGCCGACCAGATCGCCGGCGCGCGCTCGGCATTCGGCCGCTGGCTCGGCGGCACACCCGACCCGTGGCCGCGCCACCCCGACCCGCAGCTCCCGCCGGCCTACTTCGCCAGCCAGGTGCTCGGTAATCGCTTCGCATGCCTGGCCCCGCCCACGCACATGCAGCGCGGCAACCATGTGGTGATGCTGAGCTTCCAGCAGAGCGGCGGCGGGCTCGACATGCGCGTCACCTACTACCCGCTGAGCCTCGACCCATCCGTGCGCCGCCCAACCGTCCTTGGCCCATTCAGGCTGCGCAACAGCCAAGGTACACTCACCTGATCGGCATTCTGCGCTCAAGCGCCACCGACTGAGCTTCGCCACCAGCCAAAGGACACTCGCATGATCAGCATTCTGCGCTCGAACGCCACCCACCCGAACACGTTGTTCAAAGAAGACGCGCGCCCCAAAAGCGAAGACAACCTCAAGTGGCTCAGCCGCCACGTGCTCGAAAGCGAGGAGATCAGCCAGATCGTGCTGATCGGCGGCGCTGATATCGCCTCGTTCCGGCTGCGCGTGGCTCAGTCGCACCTGCGCCACGACATGCACCCCAGCCACTGGTCGCACGCGCTGCTGCTCGGCCCGATCGCGCAGCCGCTGGCCAAGACGTCGGTGTTCGAGATCTCGCTCCAGCCGCCCAGCGGCTTCGGCTTCCCGCCGCCGCTGAACGGCGTGCAGCAGAGCCGGATCGACCAGTACCGCAGCGCGCGCGCCTACCCGAATATCGCGCTGCTGCGCGTGGCCGCGCCGCAGGCGCAGGTGGCCGAGGCGCTGAACCGCTTCCGCCAGCAGCGGCCGGTGCTCGACGCGCTTGAGCTGATGCTGCGCTGGCTGGCGTATGTCTGGGGCGTCGCACCGGGCGGCGCCAACCCGCTCTACGATGGCCTGGGCATCCCCTCGGCCGCGATGCTCGAGATCGTGTTTGGCGCGGTCGGGATCGACCTGACGCCTGGGCTCGAGAGCCGCGCCAGCTGCCCCGAGGCGATCTGGCAGGCGGCCAAGTGGTGGTATGAGTTCTACGAGCAGGAGCAGAACAAAAGCCTGGTGGGCGCCTACTATGTCGGCCACGAGCTAGGGGACGCGTGAGGTTGCGCGTGCGAAAACCAGCAGGCCTGAAGCCTCAGCGCCACGCCTCGTCGCCGTCAGGCTCGATCAGCAGCAGGGCCCGCTGATAGTCGAACGCGATAGCCGCAAAGCGCGCCAGCAGCCGGTTGCCGATATTCGCCCGGCCCGCCCGGCTGAGGTCGCCTTGCGTGGCCTGCGGCAGGTCGACCTCGACATCGCCGAGCGCGAGCGGCCCAATACGCACCGGCCAGAGCCCGCCGCGCAGCACCGTGCCGCCGCCGCCAAAGCCGGCCCCGCTGCCAAGCG
>CALLYN010000230.1 GCA_937858455.1 uncultured Kouleothrix sp. | reverse complement strand
CGTCGGCACATCGGTCGGCGTCGCCGTCGGCACATCGGTCGGCGTCGCCGTCGGCACATCGGTCGGCGTCGCCGTCGGCACATCGGTCGGCGTCGCCGTCGGCACATCGGTCGGCGTCGCCGTCGGCACATCGGTCGGCGTCGCGCTCGGGCGCGGGGTTGCCGTACTGGTTGGGCGCGGTGTGCGCGTCGGCAGCGGCGTGCTGGTTGGCAACGGCGTGCGCGTCGGCCGATTAACCGAGCGCGTCGCCGTGGCGGCGGGCAGCTGGCCCGGCCCCAGATCGGTGTTGGTTGGCGAAGCTGCCACTGCCGTCACCGGAGCAGCCACGGGCGTAACGCTGGGCTGGTGTGCCAGCATTGTAGTTGGCGTGCGGCCCGGGCTCGGCGACGCCACAACGGTTGGCGTCGAGAGGAACATGCTCAGCAGGGGCGCCTGGGCCTGCTCGGCAATCAGGTCGCGCACGGTGTCGCTGATCACCGCGCTATCGACCGGCGGGATCTGCGCCTCCTGCACGATCCGCGGGTCGGCGCCATAGTCGGCGCTCACGCGCAGCGCCCGGTCGTCGAGCAGAAACACGTGCGTCTCGAACGCCTGGCTCATCACCACCAGGCCACACACGAACGCCAGGCCGAGCATAGCGAGCCACACCAGCGGGCTGATCCACATTGATTCACGCCGCATCGGGAACCTCCCCAAGCGCCCGGCTGCGCTCGGCGAACCAGGGCTCGGGCTCGGCGGCAGCGTCGGCGGCTGGCGTCTCGGCCGGCGCCTCGGTCGCCTGCGCGACATCGCTCTCGATCGAGTAGACCCGCACGCGCACGCTTTTGCCCTTAAAGCGCCGCAGACCCTGATCGGCCACGCGCAGCCACTCGGCCTGGCCAAGCGCGAGATACGTGGCCTCGCTCAGCAGGATATCGGTGCCGAGCCTGCGATTGAGCGTTTGGATGCGCGCGCTCAAATTCACCGCGTCGCCAATGGCGGTGTACTCCATGCGCCGCTGGGTGCCGATCAGGCCGGCCATCACCGCGCCAGTGTTGATGCCAATGCCGGCAATCAGCGGCGGCAGGTGCTCGTCGCGCCGGCGCGCGTTGAGCTCGCGCAGGCCGTCGCGGATGGCCAGCCCGGCGCGCACAGCCGCCTCGGCGCTCGATTGAGCAGTCTGAATATCGGCCAGGCCAAACAGCACCAGCGTCGAGTCGCCGCCGAATTTATTGACAATGCCGCCAAATCGGTCGGCCGCCTCAACGACAATCTGAAAGTAGTCGTTCAGGCCGCGAATGACAACCGCCGGGTCTTCTTGCTCGGACATCGCCGTAAAATCGCGCAGATCGGTGAACAGAATGGTCAGCTCTTTGGTCTCGCCGCGCAGGTCGAGCGGCTGGCTCAGCACCAGGCGCGCGATCGTCGGGCTCACGAAGCGGCCAAACACGTCGTGCATGCGTTCGCGCTCGCGCAGGCCATCGATCATGGTGTTGAACGATGTCGTCAGCGCGCCGATCTCGTCGGTGGTCGTCACCGGCAGCACGTGGTTCAGATCGCCCGAGGCGACGCCCTCGGCGGCGTGAACCAGCGCGGTGATCGGGCGCGTGATCCGCTGCGACAGGAGAATGCCCAGCAGGAACGTCGCCACCAGGCCCAGGCCGAAGATCGGCAGCAGGCTGAGCTGCGATTGCTCGAACAGATCGGCCTGCCCGGCGGTCGAGATCGCCACGCCGATGAACTGCGGCTGCAGCTCGCCGCGCAGCAGCAGCGGCGACACAACCTCGCCGTAATCGCGGCTGCCAAGCGCCACCGTACGGTACTGCGGCCGCCCGTCGCGGATGCTTTCGTCCAGCCCTCTGGGCAGCTGCGAGCCGAGCGACGTAGCCAGCGGCGCGCCGTCGGTGCCGTACAGCGTCACGTCGGCCAGCGTCGCGCCGCGCCAGCGCTCGACCAGCGCGCCCGCGCTTGAGCCAATCAGCAGCGCGCCGGCGAGCGCATCGCCATCGTACACCGGCGCAACCGTATACAGCACGGTGGCGTCCGGGTCGTTCGCAAGGTCGATATACTTATCGCCTTTGGTGTCGCTCGCGCCCCGCAGCACCGCCGCCACGCCCGGCCGGCTGGCGAGCTTCGGGTCGAGCGGCAGCGGCTGCACATTCTGCCCCTGGTTGATGATCCCCACCAGCGGCTCGCCGGCGGCGTTCACCAGCACAATCCGCTCGATCCGCTGGCTCACCGCGAATGGCGAGAGCAAATCTTTCAACGCCTGGGTGTCGCCGCTGCGCAGCGCCTGCGGCAGGCCGCTCAGGCGGGCCAGCGTGCGCACATTATCGATCTGCTCGCGCTCGGTCTGCACGACGCTATCGCTCACGCGCACGCGCGCGTCGGCCAGCTGGCGGCTAAACTCGGTCGTCACCTTATCCGCCTGGCCGCGCGCGACGATGTAGATCGTCGCAAGGGCAAGCACCATGGCCAGCGCCACATACGGCAGCGTGATCTTAAAGCTCAGGCGCGGCGCGAAGATGCGGCGTTGCGACACAACCATACAAACTCCGGTTCTGGCCAGTGCTGTACTGCGGGCGCAGCACTATTGCTATCGAGACTAGTGTGTTCTGCCAAATGTAGTGTACTCGCCAGCAGAATGCCGGGCAATCGCTTTTGATTACTGGCTGGTTACATGGTCGTAAATGAATATGAGAAAGGTATGAACTTTTCCGGCCGGTTAAGAAAGTCTTTCGACATTTAAACTTTCGTGGCCCGGCAGTTTCGGGCATCGTAGTTTTGCCGGGCGCAATGCGCCGCGCCGATAACGCCTCACCCGCGCCTTGCGTGCGCCCTAGGCGCGAGCGCACGTCGCCGGGCCTGCCCCAAGCTGCCAGCGGAGGCGCGCTGACATTTCAAAAACTGAAAAAACTGTAACCTTTGCATCCGCGCCTATGAATAATGTCCGCATTGACGGCGCATGCATGAGGCACTATACTAGCTCGTATCGCCGAGGGATGTCCATGCTGAAACACCAGGGCAACTTGCTCTGGTGTGTCTTGTTTTTCCTGGATTCCTGGCGTTTGAAAACTGTCTCGTCGACGGCCTGTGAGGATGGATCATGATTAACTTGCGCAAGCTCTTCGCCGACGTCTTTGACCCACAACCGGGCGAAACCGCACTGGTACTGATCGATCTACCGCACGATCAACTCTTCGACACACCAGAATGGGCCCAGCGACGCGAGATGGCGCGTAGGTGGCATGCGGCGCTACGAGATTTCGGCACCCAACGGCATTTCGAGGTGCTGCCGCTGGCAAGCTACCTCGCCACCGGCGCACACAACCGCCAGCTGCCGGCCGAAGCCAGCATCGACGGCCAGGCTGTCGCGCTCGATCAGCTGGCCGAGCAGGCCACGCTGGTGCTGGCGCTGACGCAATTTTCGGCCTCGGCGCCGCTAGTGGCCTGGACGGAGCGCCTGCCACGGCTGCGCGTGGCCTCCATGCCCCTGATCGCGCCGTCGATGGAAGAAACCGCGCTAGCGGCCGACTACAGCGAGATCGCGCGCTCGTGCGCGGCGCTGCGGCAGCACCTCGAGGGCGCGCAGTACGCGCGGATCAAGTTCTCGAACGGCGACACGCTGCTGCTCGACCTGCGCTTCCGCAGCCCGCGCGTCGACGACGGCCAGCTGCGGCCGAATAAGGCCAGTGCGCGGATCGTGAACTTGCCAAGCGGCGAGGCATACATCGCCCCCTACGAGGGCGAGCGCGAGGGCATCCCCAGCCAGACGCGCGGCGTGCTGCCGGTGTTCTGGCGCAACGACATTGTTCGGCTCGAAGTCGCCCAGAACCGCATTGTCGAGATCCTCGGGCGCACCGAGGCCGCCGCCGATCTGCGCAACTTTCTGACGCTCGACGGCGCGCGCCGCAATGTGGCCGAGCTTGGGCTTGGCTGCAACCCGCTCGCGCGCGTGTGGGGCAATGTGCTCGAGGATGAAAAGGCCGGCCCGCATATCGCGCTGGGGCGCAGCGAGCACTTGGGGGGCGTCGTCGGGCCGGATGCCTTCGACGATCCGCGGCATATCTGGCACCAGGATTTTGTGTACGCCCGCGAAAGCCCGATCCACGTGGCCGAGCTAACGCTGTTCGACGGCAACCAGGGGCGCTACCAGCTGGTGTACCAGGGCGAATACCTGCTGAACGCGCTGGCGCTGGCCCACTGAGCAGCGGGCCAGCCTGCACATCCGTTATTCGGGTAGGTGCTTACGCGAGCTGCCATGCCGAGCGGCAGCAAAGCAGCGGTTGGCTTCAGCCTTCGCCCAGGATGGCTGAACGCACGCCATCGGCCGAAATTGGTATCACTCGTGTTCTTCTGGCGGTTCGTCGTGCCCTCGGCCGATGCCGAGCGACTCGCCGGCCAGCTTCAGCGACGCGCGCGTCTGCATAATAATGTTCTCGAGCAGCGTAGGGTTGGGCGCCTCGACGGGCAGCTGCATCACGAAGTGGTTCAGCACCTCGGAGCGCGCGAGCAGCAGATCGCGCCACTCGGCGTCGGGCTGATCGCGCTGCAAGGCTTCGAGATGCAGGCCGATAAACTCGCGCAGCTTCGAGCGCGTGTCTTCGGTGAGGTGCGCGGCCGCCCCGCCAAAGAAGTAGCCGCTGCCGGCCGGCAGCAGGTGGGCCACCACCACCTCGTCCTGCTCGACGCGCAGCGACGCGGCGTGGTCGACGATCTCGAACGGCGTGCCGTCGATCAGATCGGCCGCCGAGATGCCGCGGCCCTTGTGGATGGCCTGGGCGACAAACGGCCGCAGCCGCACTGCCGACCACTCGGCCAGCAGCGCGCGCTCTTCGGGCGTGAAGTCGCCCAGCTCGGGTTCGGCCGCCAGTCGCTCGACCAGCGTCGCGCCACCCTCCAGCTGGTAATCGAACGCGAACCATGTCAGGAAGCGCTCGGCCCCGCGGCCCTCAAGGTCATCCAGCTCGGCCATCTGCTCGAGCGTATACTTGCCGTCCCAGAAGCGCTGGTACGCCGCAGGAATAGCCTCGGTCTGCTCTTCAGCCGCCGCCGCGATCTTTGGCACCAGCGTATCGACGGCGCGGCGCAGGCGCAGCTGCTCGGCCTGGGCAGCCTCTTCGATCGGCAGGTGGCAGTGCTTGTACTTTTTGCCGCTGCCGCACGGGCAGGGGTCGTTTCGTCCGATCTTGGGCATGGAACCTCCATTGTGGCCGGGGCGGAACCGGGTACATAATAGCAAGGGTTTTTCGCGCGTGCAAATGCCCTGCGGCTCGCCGGAGCCGCGCACAAAAAAACTCTCTCCCGCGCGCGGGAGAGAGGCGAAAGCGCCGGTATTGCGCGGTGGCTACCAGGCGGCGCGCGTCGCAGCCGCCGCCACCGGCTCGCCGAGGGTGCGCTCGCCTGGCTGCGCCAGCGGCAGCGCCAGCGTAAAGGTGGCGCCCTCGCCAGGCGCGCTGCGCACCGTCAGCATGCCGCCGTGGCTTTCGGCAAGCGCGCGGCTGATGCTCAGGCCCAGGCCGTGGCCTTCCTCGCGCGAGCTGGCAAGCGTCTGAAAGATCCGCGACTGCTGCTCGGGGGCGATGCCCTGGCCCGTATCGATCACCTCGAGGTAGCCGTACGTGTCGTCGCTGAAGCTGCGCAGTATCAGCACGCCGCCGCCGGGCATCGCGCCGATCGCGTTGAGGATCAGGTTCACCAGCACCTCGCGCGCGTCGGCGGCCGAGCCGCGCACCGGCGGCACTGGCTGAAGCTGCAGGCGCAGCATGATATCCTGGCGCGCATCCCAGAACGGCCTGGTTAGATCGACGGCGTCGCGCGCCAGCACCGGCAGCGAGAGCGCCTGCATCGCGACGGCGTGGACGCCCGATTTCAGCGCGATCAGCCGCCGCAGCAGCACATTGCCGTCGCGCGCGGCGCGCAGGATGGTTTGCAGGTCGCGCTGCAGCGCCGAGGGCGCCTCGCGCTGCACCATCTGCGCGTGCCCGACCACCGCCGCCAGCAGGTTGCCGATATCGTGGGCGGTGCCGATCGCCATGGTGGCGCGCAGCCGCAGCTCCTCGTGCGAGCGCAGCTGGCGCTCAAGCGCGGCGATCGCATCGTCGCGCGCGGCAACCTCGTCGCGAGATCGGTCGTGCAGCAGCCGCAGCGCCACCAGCGGCGCGATCTGCCCGGCCAGCGCCAGCGCATCGGCGCCAAGCGCCGCCGTGCGGCGCGCCAGCACCAGCCAGCCCAGGTGCTGCCCGGCCGCGTTCAGCGGCTGCATGGCCACCGAGGCATAGCCGCTGCCGGCCAGCCACTCGGCAAACACATTCGCGTCCTGGCCGGCGTCGGCCGGCGCGTCCGGCGCATCGGCGTCGCCCGCCAGCGGCAGGCACATGCCGTCGGCCCAGTCGCGCACCAGCAGATCGACGCGCGTTGCGGGCAGCCGGCGCGGCAGCGCGCGGCAGAGCACGGCGAAAAACGCCCGGCTGTCGGGCGCCTCGGCGAGCGCATTCAGCAAGGAAACCACATCGGCCAAAGCACGGGACGTATGTGTGTGCGAGCTGGTTGTCATAGAGTTCCGATCGTAACAGCCAACGCAGCCGCCGGTCGGCGCGGGCTGCGCGGCTTCAGGCGGCGCCGTCGACCACGTCGGCCAGATCGGCCAGGAACTCGCCGACCGTGCTGGCGCGCGCGCGGATATCGGCCAGCGTGGCGCGGTCGCGCGCGTCAAGCGCGAAGGCATAGTGCGGGTGCAGCACCTCGGCGTCGAGCGGGTCGCGCAGCAGGCACTCGGCCACCGATGGGTTCGCGGCGGCCAGCAGCGCCAGGCGCGTCAGGGCAGGCCGCGCGCTCTGCCCTGGGATGAGCCGCGCGCGCGCTTCTGGCGCGGCGGCACGAAAGCTGAGCATCGATTTAACCCTTTCATGGCGGCTGAACAGCAGCCACCAGAGTACGCCGATCGCCACAACAATATCGCCGGGGCTGAGCACAAACGTCGCGGCGCCGGCCGGCAGCACCATCCAGTCGGCCAGCAGGCCCAGCAGCGCTGTCTGCACCACCACATCCTTCGAGCCGCTCAGCAGCATGCCTGGCGCGGCGTCGATGCCGATCCGCGCCAGCGTGGCGCTGTGTATCGGCATCGCCCCGCCGTGCAGCGCCATCACCAGCAGGTTCATCGCCACGCCGATCGCCGCGGCCGGCACGCCGGCAATCGCGCGGTTCGACCAGCACCAGAGCAGCACGGCGGCCACCGATACCCAGAACATGCCAGGAATGCGCACGTCGAGCAGCGTGCCAAGCTGCGGCACCGCGGCGATCGCCAGCAGCAGGTTATAGCGCGGCATCCGCGGCGGGCGCCAGGCGGCCAGCACCGCGCCCGCCAGCGCGCAGCCCAGGTACAGCAGCAGCACGGCCATATGCTACTTGCCGCTCAGCGTCAGCGCCGAGCCGCGCACTCCAGGAGGGCCGTACGGCGCGGTGCCGGCCAGCAGCAAACCGCCAATCACCAGGGCCGCCGCAATTGCGCGCATGATCTTGGTCTTCATTGGTGTTTCTCCTGTTTCGCTACATGTTTCTGCACTAGGGCCACAATACTGGCCGGCGTTGACTCAGCGTTGACATACGGTTGACTCGCGCAGGCTGCGCGGCGCACAATAGCGCGCGCGGAGCGAGAGCGCTCGGCCATCGTGATACGCCCGGATCCGCACGCCGGATCGCTATCTCTGCTCTTGGCGATAGTATCGCCGCCGGCGGGCGTAGCTTGCCGCGGCCTAGCGCGTCTGCTATACTGAATCAGACCCGCAGCACACCAATGGCCCACGCATATCGTCCAAGGAGCGGCGCATGGCTCGCCTGTCCGTCGCCATCAACGGCGAAAAACGCAACTACCCGCTCACCGAACGCGGCATCCAGATCGGCCGCGCGCTCGACAACGACATTGTGCTGAACAACGTGATCGTCTCGCGGCACCACGCGCACGTGTCGCTGCGCGGGCGCGAGGCCTGGGCGATCGACCTGGGCAGCCGCAATGGCATATCGGTGAACCGGCTGCGGGTGAAAGAAGAGCAGCTGCAAGACGGCGACATGCTGCAGATCGGGCCGTTCGAGATCCGCTACGAGGACCGTGCCGCCCAGAGCGTGGTGTTCGACGATAACCAGTACTTCCCGCTGGCCTCGGAAGCGCGCGAGATAAAATCGGGCGAGCTGCCCGATATGGCGATCGACCTGCGCGAGTTCTACCGCATTAGCAAGCGCCTCAACAGCATCCTCGATCTGCACAGCCTGCTCGACGCCGTGATGGAAGAGGTTCTGCGCACGGTTCCGGCCCAGCGCGGCATTCTGCTGCTGCGCAAAGGCACCGAGCTGGTGCCGATGATCATCCACCCGGCCAGCCAGGGCGACCTCGCGATCAGCTCGACGATTACGCGCAAGGCCGTCGACGCCAACGAGGCGGTGCTGACGCGCGACGCCCGGCTCGATTTCGCCGGCTCGCAGAGCATTATCAGCGCTAACATCCGCTCGGCGATCTGCGCCCCGCTGATCAGCGAGGGCACGGCTAGCGGCCTGATTTATGTCGACTCGGCCGGCCGCGACCAGTTCAACGAGCAGCAGCGCGACATGCTCGCGGCGGTGGCGAACCTGGCGGCCACGCACATCGAGCGCGCGCGGCTCACCGACGCGCTGCGCGAGCAGGCCCAGCTGCGCCAGAACTTCGAGCGCTTTATGTCGCCGAATGTCGCCCAGCTGATGGCCAGCTACTTCGTGCAGCACGGCCAGCTGTGGGAGCCGCAGGAGCTAATCGTGACGGTGCTATTCGCCGACGTGAAAGACTTCACCGCGCTCTCCGAGCGGCTCTCGCCGCGCGATGTGCAGGATCTGCTGAACGAGTACTTCCACGAGATGACCGAGGTGATCTTCCGGCACAATGGCACGCTCGACAAGTACATCGGCGACGGGATCATGGCGGTGTTCGGCGCGCCGCAGCTCACCAAGCCGATCGACCCCGAGGAATCGGCCACGCAGGCGGTTAACGCCGCGCTCGACATGGTCGCGGCACACCAGCGGCTGATCGAGCGGCTCGACCCGGCCAAGGCTTTCGCGTTCCGCATCGGCATCAACAGCGGCCCGGTGTACGCCGGCTTCTTCGGCACGCGCCAGCGGCTCGAGTATACCGTGATGGGCGATACCGTGAACACCGCCTCGCGGCTCGAGGGTAAGGCCGACCTCAACAGCACGCTGATCAGCGAGGCCACGCGCCGGCTGGTCGGCGATGCCTTCCAGCTGCAGGCGATGGGCGAGTTCCAGCTCAAGGGCAAGGCCCAGCTGGTGCACACCTACAAGGTGCTCGGCCGCCACAACGCGCTGGCCGCCAGCAGCCGCGCCGATGCATAGCGGCACGAACCCGCCGCTAGCCACTGCCACCCCGCCCCAAGCCCATGTGCCCCCTCGCTCTTAGCAATTGTCTGAGAAGTAACCACCAAGACACGAAGACACCAAGATCGTGTCTGTCGTGTTGGTGCTTCTCCGCATCGTACCGCTTGGTGCCTTGGTGCCTTGGTGGGGGTTTGGGGGCGGCTTCGCCGCCCCCAAATTTCTTTTTCTTGTGCGGCGCCCGG
>CALLYN010000229.1 GCA_937858455.1 uncultured Kouleothrix sp. | reverse complement strand
TCGAGGTGATCCTCGCGGTTGATCACGACATAATCGAACTCGTCGAGCGCGGCCATCTCCTGGTGGGCCATCTCGAGCCGCCGCTCCATCTGGTCGGGCGATTCGGTGCGGCGCCACTGCAGGCGGTTGCGCAGCTCGTCGAAGCTGCCAGGCGCCAGAAACACGAACACGGCGTCGGGCGCGAGCTGCTTGATCGTCGAGGCACCCTGCACGTCGATGCGCAGGATCACGTCGCGGCCGCTCTGCAACGCCTGGCGCACCTCGCTCTTGGGGATGCCTTTGTAGTGACCATATACCTCGGCCCACTCCAGCAGATCGCCCGCGGCGATCATCTCGCTGAACTGCGCCTCGCTGACGAAGTGGTAGTCGTAGCCGTCGCGCTCGCCCGGGCGCATCGGGCGGCTGGTGGCCGTCACCACGAAGTGAAATGGGAAGCCGATGTCGCGCATCCGCATCAGGATCGAATCTTTGCCGACGCCCGACGGCCCCGATAGCACCACCAGGATCGGTGGGGCCGCGTGGCCTTCAAGCAGCGGGTTCAGTTGTGTCTGGCTCATCGATGCTCCTGCATGCTATAATCTCGGCTCAATCGCGCGGCGTTCGCGCCCGGCGCTTGTGCTGCTCGCATCGGGCCGCGGCACCGCGGTATGCTGGTATCGTTTCGCGTCTGGTTTTCCGCTCTGCGAGCGCGAAACCCTGAGATAGCCGTGTTTCGGCGGGTGCCCGAAAGACGATCGGCAGGCATATGTACTTCGATGCGCTCGCGCTCGCTGCGGTAGCCGAAGAGCTACGGGAAGCCATTCTAGGGGGGCGCGTTCAGCGCGCGCTGCTGCCAAGCCAGCTGAGCGTCGCGCTCGAGATCTACGCGGCCGGCCGGCGCTGGCATCTGTTGCTGTCGGCGCATCCGCAGTTCACGCGCGCGCACCTGAGCGCGGCCAAGCCTTCGCGTGGGGTCGAACGGGCGACGCCGCTGCTGCTGCTGCTGCGCAAGTATGTTGTCGGCGGGCGCGTCGTCGCGATCGAGCAGCCCGATCTCGAACGAGTACTGCTGCTAAGTATAGTCAAAGGGCCGCAACCGCGCAACACGCCGGCCGACGAAGCCGACGAGCCGCCCGAAGACGATGAGCCGCTGGCCGAGGGCGAGACGCGCCGCTGCGAGCTGGTTGTCGAGGCCATGGAGCGCCGCGGCAATGTCATCCTGGTTGGCGACGACAACCTGATCCTCGAGAGCCTGCGCCATATCCCGCCACGCCTGAGCCGCCGGCCGGTGCTGCCGCGCGAGCCGTACGAGCTGCCGCCGCGCCAGGAGAAGCGCGACCCGCGCCACGCCACCGCCGAGGGCCTGCGCGCGCTGCTTGACGGCTCCGAGCCACAGCTGGCGCGCGCGATGGTAGCGGCCTACCGCGGCCTTTCGCCACTGGCCGCCCGCGAGGTGGTGTTTCGCGCCACCGGCAGCGCCGATACGCCGCTCGCGCCCGATCTGCCGTGGGCCCGGCTGGCGCTGGCGCTGCGCGGCCTATGGGCCGACGCGCCGGAGCCCAGCTTGGCGCGCGGCCCTACGGGCGAGCCGCTGGCCTTCGCGCCGTATATGCTGACGCACCTTCCCGGCGCGGCGCCGGCCGAGTCGACCAGCGCGGCGGTCGAGGCGTTCTACGGCGCGCACGAGCGGCTCAGCTCACACCAGCAGCGCCGCGATGCCGTGCGCGCCCTGCTGCTCGAGGCGCGCGAGCGCCTGCTTGCCCAGCGCCACAGCCTGGCCGCCGAGCTGCAGCGCGCCGCCGAGCTGGATCGGCTGCGCTGGGAGGGCGAGATGATCTACGCGTTTCTGCACAGCCTGCGCCCGGGCCAGGCCGCGCTCGAGGTCGAAGGCCGCACGATCGCGCTCGACCCGCAGCGAACCCCGGCCGAGAATGCCCAGGATCGCTTTCGCGCCTACGACAAAGCCAAGGGCGCGCTGGCCGGCGTGCCCGAGCGCCTGCACGAGGTCGAGGCGCGGCTGGCCGGGCTCGACGAGACGCTGGCGCTGCTCGATCTGGCCGAGGGATTCGAGCAGATTGAAGGCATCGCGCGCGAGGCCGCCGAGCAAGGCTACCTGCGCGCCGCCGGCCGGCCGGGCGCCAA
>CALLYN010000228.1 GCA_937858455.1 uncultured Kouleothrix sp. | reverse complement strand
GCCCCCGACGTGCCCGACCTGCGGCGGCTGGTCGGCTTCTACGACGCCGAGCTGCCCGCCGGCGACCCCGGCACCACCCGCGAGCGCGAGCGCCTGAACGGCCTGCGCAACGCCGCGCTGCTGCACACGCTGTTCTCAACTGGCGCGCGCATCTCCGAGCTGCTGGCGCTCGACCTGGCCGACGTGCGCGACGACGGCGGCGCGATCGCCCCGCGCGTGTATGTGGTCGGCAAGGGCAGCCGCCGCCGCGCGGTGTTCCTGCGCGCCCACGCCCAGCGCGCGATCGAGGCCTACCTGCTGGCGCGGCGCGGCAGCTTCCCGAAAGCCCTGCCGCTGATTATCTCGCACGGGCCGCGCGGCGCCGGAGGCCGGCTCAACCGCGTGGCCGCCTGGACGGTGGTGACCAACGCCGCGCACTCCCTGGCCGACCGCATCGAGTCCGAGGGCCGCCCGCGCGAAGCCCGCCTGCTGCGCGACACCACGCCGCATACCTTTCGGCATTTCGTGGCGATGTGGCTGCTGAACGAGGGCGCGCAGATGTCCGAGGTGTCGACGCTGCTGGGCCACGCCAACACCCGCATCACCGAGCAGTACTACGCGCGCCACACCGACGACCGGCTGCAGGAGCTGCACGACCAGTTCGCGCCCGAGCCGGAGAAGTAGCTCAAAGTTTGCAGGCTTGAAAGCCTGGTATGTTCAAAAGAGGTGGTTTGAAGACTCGAAGGTGCATTCAGCCTGCAAACCCGTTGCTTTCCACCCAGCAACCGGAATAGACATATGCAACCGATCCGAACCGTCGCCGCCACTCGCTATATCACGCCGCTGCGTGAGGGCGGCTCGCTGCCCGCGATTGTCGAGGCCGACGACGGGCGGCTGTACGTGCTGAAGTTTCGTGGCGCCGGCCAAGGCCGCAAGGCGCTGATCGCCGAGCTGGTTGCCGGCGAGCTGGGGCGCGCGCTCGGCCTGCCCATCCCCGAGCTGGTGTTCGTCGAGCTCGACGAGGCGTTTAGCCGCAGCGAGCCGCACGAGGAGATCCAGGATCTCATGCGCGCCAGCACTGGCCTGAACCTCGCGCTGGCCTACCTTCCCGGCGCGCTTGCGTTCGAGCCGCTGCTGGCCCCGCCGGGCACACTGGCGCTGGCATCGGCGATCGTCTGGTTCGACGCCTACACCATGAACGTCGACCGCACCGCGCGCAACAGCAACATGCTGGTGGCGGGCGGCCAGCTCTGGCTGATCGACCACGGCGCTGCGCTGTACATCCACCACACCTGGGCGAACTGGCGCGAGCGCAGCCATGGCCGCTTCCCACAGGTGAAAGACCACATGCTGCTGCGCTACGCCGACGCGCTGCCCCAGGCCGACGCGCTGCTGAGCGCCAGGCTCAGCCGCGACCTGGTGCGCGAGGTGGCCGCGCGGATACCCGACAGCTGGCTTGAGGGCGAGCCGCACTTCGCCGACCTGGCCGAACACCGCGCCGCGTATGTCGAGTACCTGTGCGGGCGGCTTGAATCGCCGCGCGCGTTTGCCGAGGAGGCGCTGCATGCCCGCGCACAGCTCGTTTGATTACGCGATCGTGCGCGTGGTGCCGCGGGTCGAGCGCGGCGAGTGCTTCAACGCCGGCGTGATCGTGTTCTGCCGCGCGCGGCGCTTTCTGGCGGCGCGCGTGGCGCTCGACGCGCAGCGCCTGGCCGCGCTGGCCCCCTGGCTCGTCCCGGCCGAGCTCGAGCGCCACCTTGGGCTCATCCCGCTGATCTGCGCCGGCGACCCTGCCGGCGGGCCGATCGCGCTGCTGCCGCTGCCCGAGCGCTTCCACTGGCTGGTGGCGCCGCGCAGCGCCATGATCCAGCCCTCGCCGGTGCACACTGGCGTCGGCGCTAGCCCGGCTGCCGCGCTCGACGAGCTGTTCGCGCGCCTGGTGCTGCCCGCAGCCGCGGCCGGCTAACCCCGCCACTACCACTCGATCTGCTTAGCTCCGTTTGATCTCTTTCGCGATGCCCTGCCCGGAAAGCCGTGCAGGGCATCGCAAGCAGCGTGTCTGTGCGTGGTTTTTCCGCTCTGCCGAAGGCTAAGCGCGCCGCCTGCGTAGGCCCTAAAGAAAGTTCAGGGAGCGGCGAAGCC
>CALLYN010000227.1 GCA_937858455.1 uncultured Kouleothrix sp. | reverse complement strand
GACCGCGACCGCTGGTTCACCGCCGAGCAGGCCAAGGAGTACGGGATCATCGACAACGTCGTGGTCCGCCGGGGCCAGCTCGACTGATCAACCCCCGGTGGTGCTGGTCACCGCGCCCGGCACCGTGGTGGTGGTCTCGGGCGGCAGCTCCGCCGGGTTCAGGGTGACGTTGCACTTGGTAGCGCCGTAGGCGGCCACCCGCAGCGACGCCTTCGCCGCGCCCAGGCGCCCCTTCATGGCGGTGCGCAGGTCCTTGGCGACCGCATCGGGATCGTCGCGGTGGCGCTCGACCGCGTCGAGCACGTCGTCGACCAGGGCCACCATCTCGTCGACGTCGCCGTCGATCTCGTCGGGGGCGCTGGACCGGAGCTGGTCGAAGGCATCGCGGGCCTCGTCGAGGCGGCGCTGGAGCTCGTCGGGATCGCTGTCCGCGTAGTCGGCGACCACCGACTCCAGGGTGGGGACCTTGCGCAGGTCCCTGCAGAACGCCTCCTGCGACCCGCCCTCCTTGGAGCAGGCGCCCAGGCCGATCACCCCGATCGTGAGGAGGCAGGTGGCCAGGACGCGGGGAGCGGCGAGCGGTGCGGGCATGGCTCCAAGTATCGCCGGAGGCGGCTCGCCGACGGGGTCAGCCCTAGCATGCCCGCCTGTGACACGGGTCGAGCTTCGGACGACAGGGATGGCCGTCGGAGGCGAGGCGGTGGCGCGGGAGCCGTCGGGACGGGTCGTCTTCGTGGCCGGCGCCGCGCCGGTAGGCCAGCTTGCCGATCTCGACGTTGCGCCGGCGCCCGGGCGCGCGGCGCTGCTGCGGCCAACCGACGCGCAGGAGGTATGGGCTGCGGGCGTCACCTACGAGCGCAGCAAAGTCGCACGCGAGGCCGAGTCGGCCGGCAGCGGCATCTACGATCGGGTGTATGCCGCGCCACGGCCCGAGCTATTCTTCAAAGCGACGCCCAGCCGCACGGTTGGCCCGCACGAGCCGGTAGCCATCCGCCGCGATTCGGGCTGGAACGTGCCCGAGCCCGAGCTGGCGCTTGTCGTGAACCCGGCGCTCGAGCTGGTGGGCTTCACGATCGGCAACGACATGAGCTCGCGCGATATCGAGGGTGAGAACCCGCTGTACCTGCCGCAGGCCAAGGTCTATGCGCGCTGCTGTGCGCTCGGGCCGCTGATCGCGCTGCGCGATAGCCTGCCCAACCCGGCGGCGCTTGACATTACGCTGCGGATCGAGCGCCACGGCGCGGCGATCTTCAGCGGCGCCACTAGCACGCGCCGGATTGTGCGCCCGTACGCCGAGCTGATCGAGTATCTCGGCCGCGACAACCTGTTTCCCGAAGGCGTGGTGCTGCTCACTGGAACCGGCATCGTGCCGCCCGACGAGGTGTCGCTGCAGGCGGGCGACGTGGTGGTGATCGCGATTGCGGGGATCGGCGAGCTGCGCAACCCGGTGGTGCTGGGCGGCTAGCGCAGCCGCCCGTGCGGGATGTTGGTGGCGAGGGCCACGCAGGCCCGGGGCCGAGCCGCGTCGGCGTGGCGCGGGCCTGCGTGATAGTGGCGTCTATGCCGCGGCCGGCGCGGGGCGTGTGGTAAGGGCGCGCTCGACGCCGCGCAGCACTGTGACGCGGTTCTGATGCGCGAGCTCATAGGCCTGCACCGCGTACAGGCTGGTTTCGTCGAGGCTGGGCAGCCGGCTTAGCACAGTATCGACATTCATCTTGTCGTAGCCGGGCAGCGGCTCGGCGGGTTGCTCGGCCTTGTGGCGGCGCGTTTTCACACGCAGATCGTCGAGCGCGGCTGAAAGGCGCTCGATCTGGCCCTTCAGCTCGTACAGCGCCTCCTGGCTGGGCAGACCCAGCGCGTCGATCAGCTGGTTGCGCCCTTGCTCGACATAATCGCGTATTTCGAGCAGCGGCGTGCGATCGGCCAGCTTGCTCAGCTCGCCAAAGGCCGTCTGTTGGGCCTGCGCGCCGCGCTTCGCCAGCACGCCGAACGACTGGCTTACAGCGTCGGTGCCAAGCAAAAACACGCCAACATACGCCAGCACGCCCTTGTGCACAAGCCCGGCGGTTGTATCAAGCAATGTCATAATTTTGGCTCCTTATGTGTTTTCTATGTAGGAACATCACTGTGGAATGGGCAGCGTTGCGCGGCCACGTAGCGGAGTATAACGCGCCGCGTTAATTATAACACGGCGCGTCATGCACGTCAATGCAGTGCGGCTGGGGCTGCAACACGGGCGCGCACCCGGCCGTCTTACGAGCACGAGCAGCGCAGAGGAAAGAGGCTGGTATGGATCAGGAGCGGGGGCTCGAAGCAGGCGTTCCCGAGCTCGTCGTGATCGCCACGAAGTGTGTCATCCCGCCGGCACACGCGGCGCTGGTGGCGCGGCCGCGCCTGTTCGTGCAGCTCGACCAGGGGCTACGGCGCAAGCTGACGCTGGTATCGGCGCCGGCCGGCTTTGGCAAAACCAGCCTGCTGGCCGGCTGGCTGGCGGCGCTTGGGGCGCAAGGCGGGGCCATGGAAGCGCCCGTGCCCAGCCCGGCGCCACGCGCGCCCGATATTGCCTGGCTCTCGCTCGACGCGGGCGACGACGAGCCGCTACGCTTCTGGTTCTATATTCTGACGGCGCTGCAGCGCGTGCAGCCGGCGCTGGTGGCGCGCGCGCGCGAGCTGCTGCTCGAGCTGCAGCCGCGCTTCGACGCCATGCTCGCAAGCCTGATCAACGCCGGCATGGGCCTGGCGCACGACGTAGTGCTGATCCTCGACGACTACCACCAGATCAGCGCGCCGGCGATCCACGCGGCGCTGGCCGACCTGCTGCAGCACCTGCCGCCGCGGCTTCACGTGGTGATTTCGAGCCGGGCTGACCCGCCGCTGCCGATCGCGCGCCTGCGTGTGCGCGATGAGCTGGCCGAGCTGCGCGCGGCCGACCTGCGCTTTACTCACGCCGAGGTCGAGGCGTTTCTGCGCTCGCTGGGCCTCAACCTCTCGCCCGAGCGCGTGGCCACGCTTGAAGCTCGCACCGAGGGCTGGGTGGCGGGCCTGCGACTCGCGGCGCTGTCGGTGCGCGGCCTGCCGCAGGCCGAGCCGGCGCTGGCGCAGTTCACCGGCAGCCATCACTACGTCGTCGACTATCTGGGCGAGGAGATTCTGCAGCGCCAGCCTGAAACTATCCAGACCTTTCTGCTGCACACGTCGGTTGTCGATCAGCTGAGCGCGCCGCTCTGCGACACGCTGCTTGCGAGCGGCGACAGCCAGCAGATCCTTGAGCTGCTGGAGCGCCAGATGTTGGTAGAGGTGCTCGACGGCGAGCGGCGCTGGTTTCGCTACCACCAGCTATTCGCCGCGTTTCTGCGCAGCCAGCTCGAAAAGCAGCCGGCCGCGCCGCTCGAGCTGCTACACACGCGTGCAAGCCTGTGGTATGCCAACAACGGCATGGAGATCGCCGCCGTGGATCACGCGCTGGCGGCGCGCGACTACGAGTGGGCCGCCACGCTGATCGAGTACGCCGCGCATACCATGTTCCTGCGCGGCGATATCTCGACCATCCGGCGCTGGCTCGCCGCTCTGCCCGAAGCGCTGATCGTGTCGTGGCCGCACCTGTGTACGCTGCGGGCGTGGGCGCTGATCAGCACGCAGCAGCTTGGCGCTGCCGCGCTGTGGCTCGATCGGGCCGAGCGCGCGCTTGAGGCGGTGCGCCAGCAGGCCGAACTTCAGCCGGCGCACCTCGAGCGTGAGCGCGGCCGACTGGCCGACCACGAGTTCCTGGGCGCCGGCACTGGTCGCCGCCAGCAACAGGGACAGGCCAAGCACACGATGCAGCAGGCGATACAGG
>CALLYN010000226.1 GCA_937858455.1 uncultured Kouleothrix sp. | reverse complement strand
TGCCCGCCGCCGCGCTTGGCGGCCTGGCCGGCAGCGTGGCCGACAGCCTGATCGGCGCGACTGTGCAGGCGATCTACCGCGCGTCTAGCGGCGGCGAGACCGAGCATCGCACTGGGCCCGACGGCCGCGCGCTGCCCGAGATCCGCGGCTGGCGCTGGGTGAATAACGACGTGGTGAATTTTGCCAGCTCGCTTGCCGGCGGCCTGGTGGCGCTCGCGGTAGCTGGCCTGCTCGGCCGCTAGCCCCAAAAAGCAGTTCGGGGGCAGCAGAGCTGCCCCCGAACTGCGCATCAGCAAGAGCTACGGCGCGACCTAGCCATTTGACGTGGGCTGCTCAGCGGGGGCCGGCTGCTCGGTGGGGGCCGGCGCGGCGGGAGCGGCCGGAGCCGCGCCAGGCGCAAATAGCGGCCTGCCGTCAGGCCCCATATCGGCCGGATTATAGACGAAGATATCTGGCCAGGGGCGGAATTTCGTCTGGAACAGCTCGGGCTCCTTGCGCACGCCATTCTCGACAATCACGCGATAAACGTCGATCGTCATGCCGCCGCGCGCGTGGTCGCTCTGGCGGCTGCTGCCCTGCGGCTGATCCGCGTCGGCCACGAACTTTGGCTCCGTCGGCGCGGGAATCTGGTTGTACACCCGCCGCGTCAGCGATACCTGCCGGTTCGGCTTGGTGCCGTACAGCGACACTTCGGCCACGCCCGTGCGCGGGTTCGACGTCGTCTGCATCAGCAGCCAGTGGCCGGTGTCGTTCATGAATTTCAGGTCTGGCCCGCCGGTGAAGATCGTCGCGTCCATGCCCGCGCCGTTCCCCTGCACCCCCATGCCGTATTTATCGTACCAGCTAATGTAGAATGAGTGGCCCCAGCGCTCGGTGATCGGCAGGCCAGCCCAGAATGCCGCGCGGAACAGCGTGGTCGAGTCCTGGCAGATCCCGCCGCCAAACTCGAGCTGGGTGCGGTTCTGGATGATCGCGTAGCCCTTCACGAAGCCGTTGTTCTCGTCGATCGAGCCGATATTATCGTTAAACGAAAATTCTTCGCCCGGCGCGATCAGAATGCCGTGCAGCAGGCGCATGCCCGCGCCAATGTTCTGGATGCGGTACGCGGCCGAGCCGGTGAAATCGCTGCGACCAGCCGCCACAAGCTCGTTGATGCCCAGCTGCTTGAGGTTGGCTTCGGTGACCTGCGGCGCCACCGCGACCACCGGCAGCACCACGGTGCGCTGCGGTGTGCCAATCGCCGCCAGGATCGCCGCGCGCGCGTCGGCCTCGTTCATACGCAGGCCAGGCTGGCCGGGCTTGATGATCTTCAGATCGCCATTGTTCCAATCGACGCGCGGGTTCACGCTGCCCTGGCCAGTCTCTTCGGCGATCCGGTTGACGCGCCGGTTGAGCAGGTAGGGGTTCAGTGCAACCGCCACGCGGTCGGTGCCGCTGCTGGCTGGCACACGCGCGATGTCGAGCATGAGCGCGATCTCGTCAGGCCGCCAGATATAGCGCTTGTCGGCGACGCTAAGCGTCAGCGGGGCCTGCAGCATCGCCTCGATCTGCTGGCGCGCCGTGTCGACAGCCGCGTCGTCGAGGCGCGGCGGCAGATCGCGCGTGCGCACCGTCGCCGTCTGTGGCGTAAGCGACATGAGCGCCTGCGTCAGCTCGGCGACGGTTTGATCGACCAGCACCTGCCGGCCGGCGCGCGCCGGCTGGGTTTCAACCTGCACGCCGTCGAGCCAGAGCTTGGCATCGACGGGGGCCAGCTCGAAGCCTGCGGTGGTGGCGGCGACATACGCGCGCAGCTTCTGCTGGTCGAACGACGCGTGCAGCGGCAGCTCAAGGCCGTTCTGCCAGATCGCGTAGACCTCTTCGAGGTTTTCGAGCATGCCATTGCCGCGCCCGGCGCGGTAGGCCTGGTCGATCGCGTCGGCGTAGTCGAAGCTGATGCCAAGCTCGTCGAGCGACGGCCGCCACGTCTGATCGCCAAATGTCAGTGTGAGCGGCTGGCGCGCGAAATCGGCGTGGCGCGCGCGGAGCGCGGCCTCGGCCTCCTGCGGCGTCAGCTCGCCGACCTGCAGCCCCTGAATGGAGACGTTCGGGTAGATCTTGCCCTGGTACGAGCGGTCGAGGTAGTACAGGCCGCCGCCGGCGCCTGCCAGCAGCGCCGCCAGGAGCGCCAGCGCCACGTACATGCCAATGTTCAGCCGGCGGCGCGGCGCCGATGGCGAGCCGCCCGCCTGCTGACGCCGGCGCGGCTCGTGCGCCGGCAATGCCCTCACACTGTACGGATCGTTGAGCGCGCGACCGGCGACGCCTTGCTCGGAGTAGAACTTCTCAGCAGACACATGAGCCTCCCGAACGTCAGAGCAACCAGGGGCAAAACTACGCTCGGCTGGCGTAGTAGCGGCGCGCCATGCCGAGCGCACAGATGTTGGAATGTTTGGCTAACTATAGCCGACATCCACCGGACGTGTCAATGAGCATCAGGTGAAAATTGCTTACAATTTGAGAGCAAGTTACATACCGTCGGAATGAGGCTCGGCGCGTGCCTGCTTGGATGGGCGCTAGCCCGAGGGTGGCGCGCGGCGCGACTTGCGCCAGCGCGGCAGGTTACGGATGGAAATCGTTCGCAGCCGCGCGGCGCGCGCGCGCAGCCGCTGGCGCGCGCGCGCC
>CALLYN010000225.1 GCA_937858455.1 uncultured Kouleothrix sp. | reverse complement strand
TGGCATATCCTCAAGTTACCTGATAATAAGGATACCTGATGAATTTTTATTTGTCAAGCCGCGAGGCTTATAGCAACTTCGTTTGATCACTGTTGTTTTGCGCTGCGCTGCCCAGCTTTGCCGGGCAGCGCAGCGCAAAAAAGAATAGGAGTTATTCGCTGTTGGCTTGATCACGTATCGATTGTGTTGCACTACGTGGTATCGCCACGTAGTGCAACACAATAAGAAATTTGGGGGCGGCTTCGCCGCCCCAAACCCCCACCGTTTGTCCTACAGAAAAGAACACCCCCGCTCCCGATGAGGGAGCGGGGGTGGCACAGCAGCGATTGGCGGCGCTACTCTTCGTTGATATCTTCCTCTTCGCCGATATCCTGCTCGATATCGTCGAGGCCCAGCTCTTCTTCCTCGCCGCCGAACGACTCCTCCTCGACCTCCTCGCGCACGTCGATATTGTCGTCGTCTTCGAGCAGCTCGTCGCCATACTCGTCGTAGCGCGCCGAGGCGAAGTAGCCGCCATGGAGTGCGCTTTCGCCGAGCTTGCCGGGGAACGAGACCCGGCCGCGCTGGCTTGGATCCTGGTACACCTCGCGGATCAGCACGCGCAGCTGGTGATTATTCGTCTGGGCCACCGCCGAGGCATAGCGATTACCGCCGAGCATCAGCTCGCTGAGGCGCTGGGCCAGCTTCGGCTCGACCCGGCCGATCACGTGGCTGCTGGCGTCGAGCACCAGCACATTGCGGCCTTCGAGCTTCAGATCGACCTTCTCGCCCGTGACCACGGCATCGACCACCGGGCCGCGCGGCACGTCGACGAGCGTAGTAAGTGCGGTTTTGCCGGTTTCGGTGATAAACAGCCGCAGGTCGACGAGCTGGCGGGTGGTGCGCACCGGCGCGGTAGCCGAGCGCGCCACCAGGTCGTTCAGGCGCTCGACGTTTTTGCGGGCGATCGAGTTGGCCGGGTTGAGGCGCAGCGAGCTCTGGTACGCCTCGCGCGCCTCGGCCAGCTTGCCCAGCTCGAAGTATGCCTTGCCAAGGCGGTTGAACGTGTCGGCGTCTTCACCAAGGCTAATCAGCTGGAGGTTGGCTTCGATCGCCTCGTCCCAACGATTTTTGGCCGCCAGATCGACCGCCTGATCCTGAAGCCGGCGGCGTAGGCGCAGTTTCTCATCCTGCTTGCTCAAGCAATATCCCTCCGCACAAATACAATCGTGCCCTGCCTTCGTCAGATCGCCGGGCAGCCGGCCATGCCGGGGTTATTGATACAGATCACCAGCGCAACCAGCGCCACACCATTGTTTATCGCATGCGCAATGATACACGGCAGCAAGCTACGCGTGGTGTGCATGGCCCAGGCCAGCAGCAGGCCGATCACGAAGAGCGGCAGCATCAGCCCCAGCAGGCCGCGGCTCACCGAGAAGACGTGCACGGCGGCAAACAGCAGCGCGCTCACGCCATAGGCCAGCGGCAAGCCCCAGCGGCGCTGGCCAAACGTTTCGCGCAGCGCGTTGAACACATAGCCGCGAAACAGGATCTCTTCGCCGATGGGCGCCAGCACCGCCGCGCCGAGCATAAACAGCGCCTGGCCAAGGTAGTCGCCCTGGAACAGCGGGAACTGCGCTGACTGATCGGGCACCACGCCGTAGCGCTGGAACAGGCCGGAGATCAGGCCGTTGGCCAGCAGCGAGAGTACGCCCACGCCCACGCCGATCGCGATCAGCTTTGGCAGGTTGCGGGCCTGGAAGCCGATCTCGGCCAGCGGCTCGTGGCGCAGCCAGCGCACGCGAGCGATCGGAATAAGCGCAAATGCGGCGTTCGTCGCCAGCAGCGTGGCGAACAAGCCATCGGCGCCGATCAGCTTCACGGCCTCGGCTTGGTCGCGCAGGCGCGCCTGCAGATCGGCCAGCGAAAGCCCTTGCTGCGCCACGCGGATCCCCACGAACGCAATCTGCACCAGCAGTGTCAGCCCGACGAATGCGACCAGCGCGATCACGAAGTCGATCGCCATAACGCCGGCCAGCGGCCATTTGCGCGGGCGCGGCGCCGGCTCGGGGGCGGGAACAAACGGCGCGTCGTACTGCTGTGCCATCAGGCCGGCGTCCCTTCGCCCACCAGCTCGCCGCCAAGCGACCACGGGCCGGTGTGAGTGACGCGGATGCGCGCGAGCTTGCCGACCCAATCGTGCGCGTCGGCGAAGAACACTAGCTTATTGCCGGGCGTACGGCCGCGCCACTTGCCGCGGTGCTCGCCTTCAACCAGGATCTCGACCACCTGGCCGAGCAGGCGGGCATTGCGCGCGGTGGCGATGCGCTCCTGCAGCTGCTCGAGTTCGACGCGGCGGGCCTGCTTCTCGTCCTCGGGCACCGCCAGCGCCGGGTCGTCTTCCATCGCGCCTGCGCGCGTGCCGGGGCGCGCCGAGTAGGCGGCGATATGCACCTTGTCGAAGCCGATCTCCTCGATCAGGGCGCGCGTGCCGTCGAAGTGCTCGCGCTCCTCGCCGGGGTGGCCGACGATAATATCGGTGGTGAGCGCAATATCGGGCATGGCCGCGCGAATCTTGCCGATCAGGTCGCGGTAGCGCGCCACGGTGTAGCCGCGCCGCATGATCTTGAGCATCTCGTCGTGGCCGGACTGCACCGGCAGGTTGATCTCGCGCTGGGCGCGCGGCAGCTCGGCCATGGTGGCGATCAGCTTCTCGGTCATCCAGGCCGGGTGCGATGTCAGGAAGCGCAGCCGTACCAGCCCGGGCGTGGCGTGCACGGCGCGCAGCAGATCGGCCAGATCGGGGCGGCCGGGCAGATCGTGACCCCACGAGTCGACAATCTGGCCGAGCAGGGTGATCTCGCGCGCGCCGCGCGCGACGATCCGGCGCACCTCGTCGGCGATCTCGCCGAGCGGGCGGCTGCGCTCTTTGCCGCGACGCAGCGGGATCACGCAGAAGGCGCAGCTCATGTTGCAGCCGTACTGGATCGGCACGTGCACCGACACCGGCGGGTGCGCCAGATCGGCCACCGGCAGCGCCGGCTGGTCGAGCTGGTAGAGCGAGTGCGGCGCCAGCGCCACCACTTCGTCGACCGCCGAGGGCGAGACGAAATGATCGACCATCGGCAGGCGCGCCTGAAAGATCGACTGGTTGTTCGGGCCGACCATGCAGCCCCACAGCACCACGCGCGTGTCGGGCAGCTCGCGCTTGACGCGCTGCAGCTCGCCAAGCTTGCCGATGATCCGCTCCTCGGCCGAGGCGCGCACGCTGCACGAGTTCAGCACAATGAAGCTGGCGTCTTCCGGCCGATCGGCAGGCGCGTAGCCGACGCCCTGGAGCGCCGCTTCAAGGCGCTCGGAGTCGGAGACGTTCATCTGGCAGCCGACCGTCCACACATAGTAGCGGCGCTCGCGCGGCGTTGCATCGCGCGAAGGCCGCGGCACGCCACCCACCAGCTCGTCTTTTGCTACCAGTTTCAGCTCAATCATCGAGGTACACCTAACCAGCCAGCGTAACGGGCAGGCATTATACCTGCTTCCGAAGCCAACCGCAACCCGCCAGCCACGCGCCGTGGCGGCAGCCAGCCCCGACAGGCGCCAGTAGACACGCGACGTAACGCGATCTCAGAAATAAATAGCCTGAGAAGAGACCACCAAGGCACGAAGACACCACGATCGTGTATGTGGTGTTGGTGTTTTCTCACGTAGTACCGCTTGGTGCCTTGGTGGTACACAGATATTTCAGACAGCCTCTCACAGGCTCGGCGCCGCCGGATCTGGCTGGTGCCGCTACCACACAATGATCGGCAGATCGTTGGCGATGCTCTGGTCGGCGGCTTCGCGCAGCACGCGCAGGCAGCGCACGGGGCCGCTGCTGGCCGGAACGCCTGCCGCCTGAAGCATGCCGTCCAGCTCGGCCAGCTCGCGCTGCAGGCCAACCGACGAGCCAAAGCTGATGTACGGATCTTCGGCGTCCTCGTCGTCCTCGTCGATCTCTTCCTCGTCGGCCTCAAGCCAGATCGGCTCGGCGAAATCGACCGGCAGGTAGTAGCCGCCGTCGGCCTGGTGATTGATCAGGTGTGGGAAGCGCGTCGTCTGCTCGCCATCCCAGATCGCCACCAGGGCCGGGTCGGGCTCGCTGTCGTCGGGTACACCAGCGCCGAGCATGCCCGAGACATCGCGGCCCTGCTCGAGGTAGGCCGCCAGCTGTCGCAGCTGGTAGAGATCCATGAAGCGGTCGATCCCGCCCTCCCAGATCTCGACGCCCGGCCGCGACAGCAGGTCGATCTCGATGCCTTCCTCGCGCAGCAGATCCTGAATGTCCGATAGCCACTCGCGCTCGTCTTCGTACAGCTCGCGATCTTCCTCGGGGCGCGTGGTGAACATCGAGCCGACGACCAGATCCAGCTCGGTTGTACGATCTGACATGTGTACTCCTCACGTGGCGACGACACTGCGCCACTGTTTCATAACGTATCAAAGACACACCAGTATACCATGTTCTCTGCGATTCATTGCATCGGGCCGGCGAGCGTGGTATGCTGTGCGCGGCGGCCCAGCGCGGGCCGCGCCAACGCTCGACGACACGTAGACCATGACGAGCTACCTAACTCGCACGCCCAAACCAAGCGCCAGCCACTGCGCAGCATGCGGCGCGCCGCTCACCAGCGGCTACTACTACCTGCGCGATCGATCGGATCGCTTCTGCCCAACCTGCATCGCCACGCGCCCGCGCTGCGACGCCTGCTCGGCGCCAGTGGGCGACACCCACTGGTCGCTGCACGACGGCCGGCAGCTATGCAATAGCTGCCACGCCACCGCGATCGTCGACCCGGCGGCGGCGCGCGCGCTCTACGACGAAACCGTGGCGGCGATTGTGTCGCAGCTTGGCCTGGCGCTGCGCGTCGGCGTCGAGTTCCGGCTGGTCGACGCGCCGGCCATGGCCCAGGTGCGCGCCGCCGCCCACGACGGCCACGCCCCCGACGAGAAGACGCTCGGGCTGTACCAGCGCCAGGGGCGCCTGCGCGTGATCTACATGCTCTACGGGCTGCCGAAGCTGCTGTTTCGCACGGTGGTGGCCCACGAGTACGCGCACGCCTGGCAGGGCGAAACCTGCCCGCTGCTCGACGACGACGCGCTGCGCGAAGGGTTCGCCGAGTGGGTCGCCTACCGGCACCTCCTGTTCCTTGGCTGTACGCGCGCGGCCCAGCGCATGCTCAGCTCGTCGCACCCCTACCGCCCGCTGATGGAGCGGGTGCTGGCGCTCGAGGCCCAGGTGGGGCCGGCCGGCGTGCTGCAGCATATCCTTGAGGTTGGGCGCGGCGCCGTACCATCCGGTAGCTGATCGGCGCATGCCCTGCCACGCCTACCGCCGTAGCGCCCCCGCAGGCGCCGCTGCCAGTACACCCGGGCCGCCGCTTGCGCTATAATGGCGCCATGCCGACGCTCACCCTTCAGATCGAGCCACCACAGCCCGCCCTGGCGCTGCTGCCCGAGCCGCAGCTCTGCTACCTGCTGCTGACGCTCGGCGCTAGCGGTGCCGGCGGCGCGCACGCCGTCAACTGGGCGCTCGTGGCCGACGCCAGCCGCTCCATGCGCATCCCGATCGTCAGCGAGGCGCAGTTCCGCGAGCTGCTGCGCAGCGGCACCGCCCAGGAAGTGCTGGTCGACGGCGTGCCGGTGTGGCAGCTGGCCGGGCCGGTGCCGCCCGACATGCGCGCCGCGGCGCCCAGCGCGCTGGATTTTGTGGCGCGCGCGCTGCACAGCGTGGTCGATCGGCTGAGCGACGGCGACCGCTTCGCGCTGATCGCCTGCGCCGAAGAAGCGCTCGCGCTGACCCGCAGCACCTCGGGCGCCGATCGCGCCGCGCTGGCGCGCGGGATCGGCCGGCTGCCCGGGCTGAACCTGGGCGAGCAGACCGACCTGGCCCAGGGGATCGCGCTCGGGCTCAGCGAGCTACGGCGCAGCCGCGCCGCCGAGCGCGCCGAGCGGCTGCTGCTGCTGACCGACGGCTTCACCCAGCGCCCCGACGAGTGCCTGCGCCTGGCCGCCGCCGCCGCTGCCGAGGGCGTGGCGATCAGCACGATCGGCTTGGGCGGCGAGTTTCAGGAAGACGTGCTCACGGCCATCGCCGACCGGAGCGCCGGCCGAGCGCTATTTCTGCGCAAGCCCGACGCCATCCCGCAGGCAGTTGGCGCCGAGCTGCGCGCCGGGCGCGCGGTGGCGGCGCGCGACGCCAC
>CALLYN010000224.1 GCA_937858455.1 uncultured Kouleothrix sp. | reverse complement strand
GCGGCGCACAAAAACGTGCCGGTTTGCCACGAGGCATGCGCCACCGGCGTAGCGATAGAGACCGCATTCTTTTACGGGGTCTGGGGCGCGCAGCCCCCGAAAACCGTGGTGGAAGCAAGCACGAGGCGCGCACGATGCGCGCCCTACGGGAAAGGCTGTGCCAGCGGCAATGTCAGGCGCACATGCCTTGCGGCGCACAAAAACGTGTCGGTTTGCCATGAGGCATACGCCACCGGCGTAGCGATAGAGACGGCATTCTTTTACGGGGTCTGGGGCAGCGCCCCAGCGGGGGAGTGCAGAGGGCGGGCGGCCGCCCTCTGCCGCGGGGCACGGGGGCGCGCAGCCCCCGAAAGCCCTCGAAGGGAACGCGATAAATCGTTGGGTATGGCCGATTGTTTTCTTGTTTTATTTCGTGGTACTATATACAGGAGCTTCTATGAGATAATCAGGCTGAAACAACGGGATAGCGAGCAAATGCCATCACAAGAAGACATCAACGCGCAGCAGAAGCTACTAAACACAAATAGGCGGGCACTCGAACATTACATGCTGCAGCGCGATGCAATCGGCAGCCTAAATATTCCGCCCGCTGTCGCGCAGGGTATTGACGAGGCGCGCGCGAATATCCGGCAGATAAAAGGCGTCTTGCGCAGCTGGAACGTAGTGGTTGAGGATCTGCCGATCGACGAAGCCGCTAGCGCCGCGCCAAGCGATCGCGCGGCGGTCGCTGGTGCTGCGCGTTCTCGCCCGCCAATGCCGGCTAGCCGCCTGCCGTGGATGGTAGCCGCCGCGCTGCTGCTGGTGCTGATCGCCATGGGCGTGCGGCTGTTTCAGCTCTCGTCGAGCGCGGGCGGAAACGACTCGCAGGCGCCACTGCGCGCCGAAACGCAGCCTGCGGCCGATCGCGCTGCTGCCGCGAGCCCCACAGCCGCTACGGCGGCGGCTCAGTGGCCCGCCGTCTTCGACAACGTCGCCGAGAGAAAAAGCCCGGCCGGCGAAGAGCTATACCTGTTCATCCAAAAGATCGAGGTATTCGAGGACGGCACATCGCGCTGGCATATCAGCTTTTGGAATAAATCAAACCAAGATCTGCTGTTCGACTTCCAGCGACAGTACTCGTATATCGCCGACGACCTGGGGAACCAGTATACGATCTCGGACACCGACTACAGCCTGCCGAAATACGTCATTCCGCAGGGCGCCCGCAAGGAGTACTATGTTGAGTTTGCTCGGCTCTCGCCGAAGGCCAAAGAGTTTACCGTGGTTTTCGAGAATTACTATGGCTGGGCAGACTTTCGTTTTAAAGTGCCGTTGAACCTGCAGAGCTTGCCGATCAAGAGCTAGCAGTATCATTAGAAATTGTTTGAGAAGTAACCACCAAGACACGAAGACACCACGATCGTGTATGCCGTGTTGGTGCTTTCTCAG
>CALLYN010000223.1 GCA_937858455.1 uncultured Kouleothrix sp. | reverse complement strand
CGCACTGGATCAAGCGCGAGTGGGCCGCGCTGATCGAGGGCGGGCACGGCGGGCCATCGCTGATCGACCAGACGATCGCATGGTCAGTCACTACATCGAAGCTGATTGGCATAGGCGAGGAGCAGCCAGGTGGCGCGCCGCTCGACGAGGAGCCAGCGCCGCAGGGGCGGCCGGCGCCGGCGGCTGCGCCAGGGCCGCGCGCCAGCGCAAATGGCAATGGCCGCCGGCAGCTCGAGGAAAGCCTGCTGTAGCCGGGCAACACTACGCCAGGGACCACGAACCGCGGGGCAGATGCCCCGCGGTTCGTGGTTTCCGGGAACAAAATTTCGAGGTGGCATTACCGCGTAAGTTCTATGAGTGTCAGGCGCCGAGCATAAGGCGGGTGAAACCGCGCCAGTGTGGCGTGGCCTTGTGCCCAAGGTGGCGCAGCGCCGCAACGCGCGAGGCCCGCAGGCGGCGCAGCAGGCGGCGGCCAGACAGAATGGCGCGGCGCAAGGCGTAATCGCGCGGGCCAAGCAGCCGCCCGCCGAGCACAAAGAACGGCAGCCCAGGCATGATCGGCAGCAGGCAGCCTGCGACGCCAAGCGCAAAGCAGAGCAGCGCGAGCGCGCGGCGCAGGGATGCTACGTGAGCGGAGCGGACGGGCGAGCGGTGCTTGGGCTGAAGTTTCATCGGCGGTGCCTCGGGTGCTAGTCATCGATACGCTGACGTTATACTACCCGGAAGGCGCCGCCGAATGCATCAGCGAGCGCTGATTGCCACCTGATAGATCGCTCAGTCGCCTATCAGGCGCTGCCACTCGCCGCGAATGGGCGAAAGAATGAAGCGCTGCAGGATAGGCTGCTCGGCGTCGAGGTCGTTCCAGGTCTCGGCAGCCCAGGCGCGCACCTCGTCCACTGCGGCGCTCAGCAGAGCGTCGCTGAGCGCCCATGTCTCGGCGTCGGCGCGCGCGGCCATGCCGGCGAGCAGGGCGGCTGGGCTGGCGTAGGTTTGCCATTCGGCGGCCACAACCTCGGGCTCGATCGTGCCGCCCATGCGGGCGATTGCCTGGGCCAGCGCGGCGCCGGCGCCGGGTGGGCGGGCGCCTGGCAGCATATGCATCACCACCTCGCGCAGCTTGCCACGCAGGCGCTCGGCGCAGCTCTGCGGGTCGCGCCAGTCGCGCCCTTGCATGAAAACACCGCCTGGGCGCAGCACGCGCGCTACTTCGGCCAGCGCGCCGCGCCAGTCGGGCACGAGGTGCAGCACGTGCACTGCCAGCACTGCATCGAACATGTTGTCGCGCAGCGGGAGCTTGGCCACGTCGCCTTGGACGAGCGCGCAGCGGTTTGAGAGCGCCGCGCTTGCGGCCTGGGCGACGCGCAGCATCTCGCGCGCGATGTCGACGCCGACGATCTGGCAGCCTGCGGCGCTGGTAGGAAGGGCGATCCGGCCAGTGCCGACACCCAGTTCGAGCACAAGCGCGCCAGAGCCGGCCAGCCCGGCGATCGCCTGCCCGACTTGGGACGATACCTCGGGCGGATGCGCGCGCTGGGCATCGTAGCTAGCGGCAATTCGGTCAAAGCTGATCTGCAAAGTCATTCCGTTTTCCGCTCATTTCAGCTATACTACAGGCGCCGCATATTGTTTGTTCAAGAGCAGCCCTATGTATATTCGGTGGGTTGTGCGTAAGCACAAGAACGCCACAACGGCGAATGTGGTATTTCACGACGCGTACCTGGTCGAGAGCTATCGCGATGGCGAGAATACGCCGCGCCAGCGCACAATCTGCTACCTTGGCAACATTCGTCAGATCGACGACGAGTTCCCGACAATCGAGCGCGAGCTGTTTTTGCTGCGCGCCGAGCGCATTCTCGCCAGCACACCCGAGGTGCCGATCGATGAGCGAGGCCAGGTGATTGAGCTGCTGCGCGAGAAGGTGCCGCGCTTGACCGAAGCCGAGGTGCTGGAGGCGTTTCGCAATAATATGCGCTGGTACTATAGCTGGTGGCGCGATCATGGCGGCGGGCTAACGCGCGAGCAGCTGCTGGCGCTGATCGAAAGCCTTGACGAGCGCGTCGGCCCGCTCTAGGGCTGCCGGCTTATTGCTCGGCTTCGTCGCCGCCAGGCCAGCACATCATGCCGGCACACGGCCCAAGCGCGGGAAACAGCGCCATCCACCAGGCCGCATCGATGGCGCTACGCTGTGGCTGCGCCGGCGCCCACGCGCCGCTCAGCACATAGATCGCCCCGCCGAGCGCCGCAAGCATTGTGACATGCAGTGCCGGCGACGCCACGAACAGCTGGTAGACGAGATAGCGCAGCAGCAGCGCCGTGAAATCGTGCGCCAGCCCGGCCAGCAGGCAGATCATCGTCAGCGCGACAATCGTGTGGCGAAACAGCCGGAATGCGCCGTTCGTGTGGCGAACGTGGGGTACTGCGATCATATCGGCATCCTGCTATACGTGCGGGCGCGAGCTACGCGATCTTGGCGAATCGTACGAGGTATGCAAAATATACACGTAGAGGTGAGCTACTGTATATTTCACTTCGTATATTATTAATAAAGTAGTATGAGCGATAGGCTGAGTATAGCATAGGCTATTCACTTCGCAATATTTACAAAACCTCTAGTTTCCGTTTGCAAATACTCTACGCACATGGTATATCGTGGTACGATATGCAACGGTTAGGTTTGGCGTGCTTTGGCACGATGGAGTAGTTTTATGCTTCGCCAGGCGGTACGGCCGGCCGGCTTAGGGCCAGCCGCGTGGACGATGGTGGTGTTTGGGGTGCTGGCGCTGGCCATGGGGGCGCTTGGGCTGCTCGCGCCGCGCCTGCTGCTCGCCGCGCTTGGGTTCAGGTTTGTTGGGGCGGCCGAGCGCCCCGCAACCGATTATACGCCCGCGTTTCTGATGGCCTCGTCGATGGCGTCGCTGAACATGGGCGTGTACTATGTGCTGGCGGCGCTTACTGGCACGCGGCGCTTTTTCAGCTGGACGGTGCCGTTCCGCGCGCTGACGTTCTGCGTGTTCAGCCTGGGCGTGCTGATGGGCTACGCGCCGCCGCGCTTTTTCGCGGTGGCAGCCTGGGAGCTGATCGGCGGGATCGCGACAGGCGCGGCGCTGCTGTACGAGCAGCGCCAGGAGCGGAGTGTGCGCTACGGCTGAGCTGAGTCGCCAGGCTACTGCGGAAGGCAGTAGACAGCGCGATCAGCTGTGCTGTGGCAGCGTAAAGCGCACGCGCGCGCCCTGGCCTAGCGTGCTTTCGGCCCAGATTGTGCCGCCGTGGGCCTCGACAATGCCGCGCGCGATTGCCAGGCCCAGCCCAGCGCCGCCCGTCGCGCGCGAGCGCGACTTCTCGCCACGGTAAAATTGCTCGAACACGCGCGGCAGATCCTCCGGCGCAATCCCCTCGCCAGTATCGGCAACCTCGACCAGGATGCCGGGCGTTTCGAGGTGCGCGGCTGGCGCTGTGCCGGCCGAGATTGTAACGCTGCCGCCGGCCGGGGTATGGCGGATGGCATTACCGACGAGGTTCGCCAGCACCCGGCCGATCTTCTGCGGCGCGATCAGCACAGGCGGGAGGCCGGGCGCGACGTTCGCGCGCAGGTGTACGCCCTTGGCAGCGGCCTGTGGCTGCATACCGTCGATCGTGTCGTCGACCAATTCGGCCAGCGCAGTGCGTCGCAGGTCGAGCGCGAGCGCGCTGGCGTCGATCTGCGCGAGCTCGAACAGGTCGTCGATCAGGCTGCTGAGGTGGCCAATCTGCGCGCGCATGGTCGCAAGGTAGCGCGCCGAAGTAGCGGCGTCGTCCACCACGCCATCGGCTAGCGCGTCGGTCATTACGCGCAGCGACGTAAGCGGCGTACGCAGATCGTGCGAGATCGCGGCCACCAGCTCGCGACGCGCGGCCTCCATACGCGCGCGCTCGTCGGCGACGGCGGCCAGCTGAGCTGCCATGCGGTTGAACTGCGCCGCCAGCGCGGCCAGCTCGTCGCTACCGGCAGCGTCGACTCGCGTGCTCAGCTCGCCATTGGCGATAGCCTGCGCGCCATGGTGCAGCGCGCCGACGCGCTGCGCCAGCGATTGGGCCAGCGTGTAGCCCAGCGCCAGCGACACGACCGCCGCGAACAGCATCAGTAAGACCAGCAGCGGCAGGTCGTGGTCGCTCGAGATGAACATCAGCCGGGCGGTGATGAAGATATTCAGGATGGCGACCAGAATGCCGAGCATGTAGGTGAGCGTCACCTGGAGCCACAGCCGCACCAGGCCGCGCCGGAACCAGGCTAGCCCAAGCGCGCCGAGCCCGAACGAGATCGTGCCGGAGATCAGCAGGTAGCGCGCTAGCTCGGTCATGTCGCTGCCGCGCACGCCTAGCCAGCCAACCGCCAGCAGCAGCGCCAGGCCCAGCGCTACGAGCAGCCCTAACCCCAGCGGCGCGATTGTGCGGCGTAGCGAAAACAGTGTTTGCATAGGCATTTACGGTCGTTCCAGCTTGTACCCCACGCCCCAGATTGTCTGCAGCAGCACAGGGTTGGCCGGGTCGCGCTCGATCTTCTCGCGCAGGCGGCGGATGTGTACGGTAACCGTGCCCATATCGCTGGCGAAGGTGTAGCCCCACACGTTGTCGAGCAGCTGCTCGCGGGTGAAGACCTGGCCGGGGTGGCGCATCAGAAAGTGCAGCAGGTCGAACTCTCGCACGGTCAAGGCGACCGGCTGGCCGTCGAGCGTGACGCTGCGCGCGCTGGGCGGCGCCAAGCCCAACCTGGACGCCGAGATCGAGGCACGCAAGCAGGAAGCGCGGCAGAACCTGGCGCTGCACTCGGCCCTGCCCGGCACCGAGGAGCCGCTGTGGAACACGCTGGAAGTCAGCTACTTCGCGCGCCATGACGCGGCCGACATCGCCTGGCACGCCCGCTCGCTGTGGCGCCACATCGAAACGCGGCAGCCCGTCGTTCGTGCGCGACATCTGGCTGTTGCTGATCAGCCTGTTGCTGTTCGGCGCGACGCTGTACATCTATGTGCGCCTCCGCAGCAACACCTTTCGTCGTATCCGGCATTTGCTCGAAGAGCGCGTCGAAGTGAAGACCCGGCAGCTTGTCGAGAAGAACCTGGAACTGGAACAGCTTTCGCTCGTGGCGAGCCGTACCGACAACAGCGTGCTCATCGCCGCGCCCGACACGGCTGCCGAGGAGCACCTGGCGGTAGAGGAAGAGGAGCGCCGACAGCGCGAACGCCTCACCCGCGTCAGCGGGAAAGGGGTTCCTCCTTTTGCCCAGCCCCGGCACCCGACGGCAAGACCGCTGCTCGATGAATTTGGGGACGTAACAGTCGTGCCCGAATGGTTTGCGTTCCTGGTGGGTGTAGTCGATACGTGTCCGACTAGCCCTCCAACTCAGCCTCCCGAGAAGCAGACGAGACGGTCGCCATGCAGACTCCACCAAGTTATCGGCACTTCCGGTGATCCATTCGGCAAACTGTCGTGCGTTGGGCAGCACTGCGGACACGAATACGAACCGGCAGTTCGGTCCGCGCAGCCGTCTGGTCAGCCGATGCACAAACACCTCGAACCGCAATCCGCGGGTTGAGGTGTCGATGATGTGGCCTTCGTCGAAGCGGTCCCGATCAACGCGACCGGGACGACCGGGGCGTCGGCTTCGCCTTCGGACTCGAACTATACATCGGAATGCGACAGGCGGCCGAGCGATTGCGCTGCGAGTACGCGAGATTGACCGGGGCTTCGTAGCCC
>CALLYN010000222.1 GCA_937858455.1 uncultured Kouleothrix sp. | reverse complement strand
CGCGGCGGGCTGGGCGGCAGCCCGCTGATCGCGCGCGCCACGTCGGCGGCGGCGCGCTCCGAGCCGACCATCGCCGACGAGCTCCACAGCCGCTCGAGCGTGTGCAGCAGCTCGTCGCTCAGGCCCGGCAGCGTGCGGTTCTTCAGGTAGTCGAGGTACTGGTCGATCGCCAGCAGCCGCGTGATCGGCGTCACCGCGTCGCCGTCGAGCAGCGCGTAGGTCACAAAGTTGCACACCGGCATGCAGCACGGCACCGGCACAAAGTCGCCGCGCTTCAGCAGCCCGCCGGTCTGCGCCTCGACGGCGGCCAGCACATCGGGGATCGTCAGGCGCGTGAGCGGGCTGGCCGGCAGGTGCCGCTGGGCGCGAAACGCCGGCTGGAAGTTGATGCCGAACACGGCAGGGTGGCGCAGGCCAAACTCGACGATCCGGCCGATCTCGTGCTCGTTCACGCCGCGCTCGATCGCCGCCACCAGCACCACCCGCACGTCGGCCTCGGCCAGCCGATCGAGCGCGCGCAGCTTGATCTCGAGCATGTCGGGCCGGCCGCGCAGCGCCTGGCTCGTCGCCGCGTCGAAGCCGTCGAACTGCAGGTAGATCTGCGGCTTGACGCGCGCCAGCTCGGCCAGCAGCGCGTCGTCGCGCGCGATCTTGACGCCGTTGGTGTTGATCATCACATAGGTGATGCCCTTGGCCTGCGCCAGCTCGACGAAGTCGATGATCTGCGGGTGCAGCGTCGGCTCGCCGCCCGAGAACTGGATCACCTCGGGGTTGCCCTCGGCTGCCACAAAGCGGTCGAGCATAAACTCGACCTGCTGGTACGTCAGCTCGAAGCCGCCTTGGGCCAGGTGCGTGCCTGCATTGGCAAAGCACAGCGGGCAATCGAGGTTGCAGGCCTGGTTCACCTCGATAATCCCCAGGCAGGCGTGCTGCTGGTGCTCGGGGCATAGGCCGCAGTCGTGCGGGCAGCCGCGCTCGGTGGTGGTGGCGAACTCCAGCGGCAGCGTGCCCGGCTTGTTGAAGCGCGCAATCTCGGTGTACAGCTGCGCATCGCCGAACGTCAGCGCCTCGAACCAGCCGTGCTCGGGGCAGCGCTTGCGCATGAATACTTTGCCGTCGCGCAGCAGGATCTGCGCGTCGATCACGCGCTTGCACTCGGGGCAGATGCTGCGCGTCAGCTCCCAGAAGATCGCATCGCGGTCGTGCTTCTGCGGTGGTTGTGAGGTCACGGTAGCTCTTTCTGTTATGCGCTGGGGCTCGGGCGCAGCTTCGCCGCCCCAAAAACCTCTCGCGCGGGGCAACTGCGTACGTCGCGCTAGCGAAAGCTCGAGTTGAAGCACACGGCATACGCCAGGATGCCCAGAATGAGCACAAGCACCAGCATTGCGGCAAACGCCGCCAGCGCGCCGAGCGCAATCCAGCGCCGCAGCCGCGCCAGCACGATCAGCGCGGCAATGTTCAGCACTAGCGGCAGCCCCAGCAGCGTGAGCACAAGCCAGTTATCGCCGTTGGTCTGGCCCAGCAGCATCACCGAGCAGGTGTACAGCAGGCCATTTACGAGGTACCAGCCCAGGAAGCCGAGCACGAAGTCGACGATCTTCTCGTTGCGGGTGGCGTATTGCTTAGGTGTGAAGTTCATGCTACCTCTGAATGACACGACTTACGTGGTGGAGTTTTGGGGGCCGCATCGCCGCCCCCAAAATTTCGTTTGGTGTGTTATATCGCTGCGGGCGCCGCGCTGCGCAGCCTGCGGCCGTAGTACAGCGCCAGCGCGCCCAGCAGCAGCAGGCAGGCGATCTGCGGCCCGGTAAGCCCGAGCGCTACCACCGGGTTGTTGCGCACGAACTCGACGCCGAAGCGGAATACGGCGTAGCCGGCGAGGCCCAGCTTCAGCAGGTTGCCGTTCTGCATGGCCGGGTGATCGCGCAGCAGCATCAGCACGCCAAACCAGATCAGGTTGAACGCCGCGTCGTACAGCGGCGTCGGGTGCACCAGGTAGCTCACGCCCGGCGCCGGCACGGCCCACGGCAGCGTGCTGGCCTTGCCCAGGCCATCCTCGGCCGCCAGGAAGTCGCCAATGCGGCCGACCGCGGTTCCCAGCGCGATCGCCGGGGCAAACGCGTCGCAGGCGCAGCCGGCCTTGCCGATCGCGCGGCTGGCGATGTAGCCGCCGATGTACGCCCCGATCAGCCCGCCCATGATCGAGCCAGGGCCGACGCGCGGGTCGAACAGCGTGTACATGTTCAGCACCACCGGCGCGGTGCTGGCGCCTAGAAAGAACAGAATCGACAGGCGCGCGCCAATCATGCCGCCCACAAACGCCGCCAGCGCGATCGGCACCAGCTCTTCCTTTGGCCAGCGCCGCCGCCGCGCCTCAACGATCAGCATCAGCAGGCCAGTCAGCATGCCCAGCATGAGGAAGAAGCCGTGCGCGTAGATCGCTACGCCTGCGACGTGGAACAAGATCGGGTACATGGCAGCTTGCTTTCTCTGGTTTCACATGCGAAACACGCCGTAGCTGGTCGCCTCGGCCGGCGCGTTGGCCGCGGCCGAAAGGCCCAGCGCCAGGGTCATGCGCGTGTCGGCCGGGTCGATGATTCCATCATCCCACAGCCGCGCGCTCGAGTAGAACGGGTGGCCCTCGCGCTCGTATTTTTCGAGCGTCGGCGCCATGAACTCCTGCCGGTCGTCGGGGCTCATGTCGCGCCCGCGCGCGCGCAGGTTGTCGAGCCGCACCGTCAGCAGCACATTGGCAGCCTGCTGCCCGCCCATCACGCTGATGCGCGCGTTTGGCCACATCCACAGCTGGCGCGGGCCGTAGGCTCTGCCGCACATGGCGTAGTTGCCTGCGCCGAAGCTGCCGCCGATGATGATCGTAAACTTGGGCACGCGCGCGTTCGCCACCGCCATCACCATCTTGGCGCCGTCTTTGGCGATGCCGCGGTTCTCGTACTCTTTGCCAACCATGAATCCGGTAATATTCTGCAGAAACACCAGCGGCACGCCGCGCGCCGCGCACAGCTCGACGAAGTGCGCGCCCTTGAGCGCGCTTTCGGAGAACAGAATGCCGTTGTTGGCCACAATGCCCACCGGCATGCCGTAGATCCGCGCGAAGCCGCACACCAGCGTGTCGCCGTAGCGCGCTTTGAACTCGTGCAGCCGGCTGCCGTCGACGACCCGCGCGATGATCTCGCGAACATCAAAGCTCTTGCGCGCGTCCTGCGGCACGATCCCGTAGATCTCGCGCGCGTCGTAGCGCGGCTCTTCCGGCGCGGCTACGTCCCAGGGCGCAGGCTTGCGGCGGTTCAGGTGCGCTACGATCTCGCGCACGATCGCGAGCGCGTGCAAGTCGTTCTCGGCGAAGTGGTCGGCCACGCCCGAGAGCCGGGTGTGCACGTCGGCGCCACCCAGGTCTTCGGCGCTCACTTCCTCGCCAGTGGCGGCTTTCACCAGCGGCGGCCCGCCCAGGAAGATCGTGCCGTTGCCCTTGACGATCACCACCTCATCGCTCATGGCCGGCACATACGCGCCGCCGGCCGTGCAGCTGCCCATCACCGCGGCGATCTGCGCGATGCCCAGCGCCGACATCTGCGCCTGGTTGTAGAAGATCCGCCCGAAGTGCTCGCGATCGGGGAATACCTCGGCCTGGAGCGGCAGAAACGCCCCGCCGCTATCGACCAGGTAGATGCACGGCAGGTGGTTCTCCTGGGCGATCTCCTGGGCGCGCAGGTGCTTCTTCACCGTCAGCGGGTAGTAGGTGCCGCCCTTCACCGTGGCGTCGTTGGCGACGATCATCACTTCCTGGCCGGCCACGCGCCCGATTCCGGTCACGATCCCGGCCGCCGGCACCGCGTCGTCGTACACATCGTACGCTGCCAGCGCGCCGACCTCGAGAAACGCGGTGTCGGGGTCGAGCAGCCGCTCGATGCGCTCGCGCACGAACAGCTTGCCGCGCGCCTCGTGCTTGGCGCGCGCCTCGGCCTTGCCGCCTTCGCGCACGTCGGCCAGCGTATCGCGCAGCTCGCCCACCAGCCGGGCGTAGGCTTCGGCATTGCGCTTGAACTCGTCGCCGTGCGCGTCGATATGCGAATGGATGATCGCCATGCGGTGCTTCTTTCTACCCTGGCCCGATCTGCTCGGCCACGCGGCGCAGGTCGGCCACGGCCGCGTCGAGCTCGGTCGCCAGCCCGTGGTCGCCTAGCTTGGCGCGCACTCCTGCGCCGATCGCGGCGTAGTAGTCGATCGACTGGCGCGGCCCGCGCTTGAAGCGCGCCCACACCGCCGGGCCTTCGTTCATCAGGTCGCGGATCAGCGAGCGCGTGTTGTGCAGTGCGTCGGCGGCCTTGAGCGCGGCTACCTCGGGGCCGCTGGTGCGCAGCCGCTCGAGCTTTTCGGCCTTGCGCTCTTCCCAGGGCAGCTCGGCGCCATTCGCGCGCTTGGTTTCGGTGGCGGCCGCCACCAGCTGGGCCACCGCGTCGCCAAACTCGTCGCGAATGCGCTCGATCGGCACGTCGGTGTCTTCGACCACATCGTGCAGCAGCCCGGCGATCGCCAGCTCTTCGCCGAAGCCGTAGCGCTCGAGGATCAGCGCTACGTGTACTGGGTGCGCAATATACGGCAGGTCGGTGCCTTTGCGCAACTGCGCGCGGTGGGCGCGCGCCGCCAGCGCCAATGCCGCGTCGTAACGCTGCGAGTATGCGGGCATGGTCGCCTCCAGTTAGTGCTGGCGCCGGCGCCACCAGTACAGCAGCGTCGCGCCGTCGTTGAAACCCAGCGGCAGCAGCACCTGGCCGGTGTATACCAGCAGGTTTTCGGCGAAGAAGAACAGCGCCACCAGCCAGGCTGCCCCGCCAGCCGGGCGCAGCGCCAGCGCCAGCCCGGCCGCCACCAGCGTCAGCAGCAGGCTCGCGAGCGGCCCGCCCAGCGCCCGGCGCATATGCACGGCCGCAGGCAGCGCCGGCTCGTCGCGCGGGTAGATCGAGCTGCCCAGCACGCCCCACAGCCGCACACCGATCATCGGGTAGCCCGTGCGCCGCGCCGCCCAGCTGTGCCCCAGGTGATGCGCCAGGCTCGAAAGCCAGTGCAGCGCGGTGGCGGCTAGCCCGGCGGCTAGCGCCGTGGCAGGCGCGAGCCCCAGCGCCGCGCCGATCGCGGCCAGCGCGGCCCACAGCAGCAGCGATCCAACGATCGCCGATGGTTTGGCGGTGATGCGCAGCCCCGCGATACGGCCCAGCTCGAACACCTCTTCCTCCTCGTTTTCCAATAGCTGCTCAGCGCGGATATCCCGCTACGGCGCGGCCGTCAGGCCGGGTGTTCAAGCGGCGCCGATTGCCGCGGCCCGCCGCCGGGCGGCAGGTGCTTGCACACCCCGGCCTTGATCGTCTGCCCCGGCACGTCGTGACCCAGCATCTGCTCGAGCAGGCGCGCGCAGTCCATCAGCGCCGGCAGATCCACCCCGGTTGCCACACCCATCTCGTGCAGCATGTGGGTCAAATCTTCGCTGCAAATATTGCCCGGCGCGCCCGGCGCGAACGGGCAGCCGCCGATCCCGCCCACGCTGGCGTCGAAGCGGTCGACGCCGAGCTCGAGCGCGGCGAGCACATTCGCCAGCCCGGCGCCGCGCGCGCTGTGCGGGTGTAGCCGTAGCACCGCGCGCGGGAAGCGCTGCCGAAACGCCACCACGACCGACTGGACCAGGCGCGGGTGCGCCATCCCGGTGGTGTCGCCCAGTGTAAGCTGCGCCGCGCCGATGTCCAGCAGCCGGCCGCACAGGTCGAGCACCCGCGCGAGCGGCACATCGCCCTCGAACGGGCAGCCGAACACCACCGAGAGCACCGCGTCGAACAGGCGCCCCTCGCCCCGCACGATCGCCGCGACCTCGGCGGCCTGTGCCAGCGACTGCTCGATGCTCATGTTCACATTACTCTGGTTGTGGCTTTCCGAGGCGCTCAAAAATACCTGCACCGCGTCGGCGCCCGCCGCCACCGCGCGCCGCGCCCCGAGTGCGTTCGGCGCGATCGCGCTGTACTCAACGCCCGGGCGCCGCGCGATCTGCGCGAATACCTCGGCGGTGTCGGCCATCTGCGGCACATTCTCGGGCCGCACAAACGCCCCTACCTCGATCAGCCCCAGCCCGCACGCGGTCAAGGCGTCGATCAGGCGTACTTTTTGCTCGGTGGAAAGGATCGTATCTTCGTTCTGCAGCCCGTCGCGCGGGCCAACCTCGCGGAGGCTAACGTGCGCCGGCAGATCGCGCAGCGGGAGGATCGTAGTCATCGCTTCACCTCATTGTGAAGGCTGGTGCCCGGCTGCCCGAGCGCAAGCTCAGGCGTCGGTTTGCAGCATATAGCCCATGCTGCGGATGCTTACCAGTGTTACGCCGGTGATTCCGGTGGCCTCGAGCTTGTGGCGCAGCCGGGCAATATGCGGGCGTAGCAGGGCGCGTGCCTCGTCTTCGGGCTGCGCACGGCCATATACCGCCTCGGAAAGCGCGCTGTAGTTCAGCGCGGTGTCGGGCTGCTGCGAAAGTGTGGTGAGCAGCGCGAACTCGGTGCGCGTGAGCGAAAGGGTGTGTTTGCCAAGCGTCGCCGAGTGGCGGCGTAAGTCGAGCAGCAGCGGCCCGACTTCAATCCGATCCGAGCTATTCGGCGCCGTGGCTGGCGCGCCGGGTGTGCTCGCGTCGATCACGCCCAGCGCGCGGGCGCTGTCGGCGATCCGCTGGAGCAGCTCGTGGCGCTGCCGCGAGGTGCGGCGCTGCTCGAGCGCACGCTCCACCCGCTCGCGGATGTCGTTCACCTGCGCGGGCTTCAGCAGGTAATCGAACGCGCCATGGCGCAGCGCCGAGATCGCGCTATTGATCGAGCCGTGCGCGGTCAGCAGAATCACCTCGGTGTCCGGCCAGTCATGCTTGATCTCGCGCAAAATCTCAATCCCGTCCGAGTCGCCCAGCTGAAGGTCGAGCAGCACAAGGTCAAATTCGCTCTCGGCGATCTGCTGGCGTGCCGCCGCGCCATTGGCCGCCACCTCAATCTTATGCCCTTGCGCGCGGAGTGCGGCCTCGAGCATCATTCGCACGGCGCGCTCGTCGTCGACGATCAGAATCGTCGCTGGTTGCCTCATACGGTCGTCTCCTCGTTGGCGCAGGGCAGCATAATTGTGAAAGTCGTGCCCTCGCCAACCTGGCTCTGAACGCTGATACGCCCCATATGCCGATCGATTATCGCCTTGCTGGTGTACAGGCCGAGGCCCATACCACGCTCTTTGGTGGTATGCATGCCGTCGAAGATATGCTTGAGCTGCTCGGGCGGGATGCCGTACCCGGTGTCGGTGATCGTCGCTACGACATAGCGGCCGTGCGTGCGCTCGTCGCTGATATACGTCTGCACATGCAGCAGTCCGCCGCTGCTCATGGCCTCGGCGGCGTTCAGTACGAGGTTCAGAAACACCTGCTTGATCTGGTCGGCCACCGCGTGGATCTTGGGCATGTTCGCGTGCAGCTCGCGCATGGTGCGGATGCTATTGCGCTCGAGCTGCTTGCCCGTCAGCAGCAGCACGCTGCTGATCAGCTCGTTCACGTCGACATCGCCAAACACGTCGGCGCGCGGCCGGTACAGGTCGCGCAGGCGCGCCAGCACCTGCACGATCCGGTCGATCTCCTCTTCAGCCAGCTGGAGGTAGCGCTCGTTTGGCAGGTCGGGCGGGCACTGCTCGAGAAACAGCGAGAGGAAGCCCTGGATCGCTTGCAGCGGGTTGCCGACCTCGTGGGCGATGCTGGCTGCCAGCTGGCCGATCGCCGCCAGCTTCTCGGCGCGAACCAGCTGCGTTTGCAGCGCCACGCGCTCGGTGATGTCTTCCCACACCTCGACGACCTGGTGCGGCTGGCCGTTGGCGTCGAAGAGCGGGAAGCTGGCGATCTCCTGGAGCACCTGCGCGCCGTCGGGGCGCAGCAGCGTGCGCCGCACGCGCTCCGATACTTTCGACTCGAACGTGCGCCCGGCCGGCGAGTCCGGCCACGAGCCCATTGCCGCGCTGTAGTGCCTGCCCACCAGCGCCGCCGGCTCAAAGCCGAATAGGTCGGAGAGCGCCCGATTCGCGGCCAGGATCACGCCGTCGCTGCCGATCAGCGCCAGGCCCATTGGCACGCTGTCGATCACGCCGCGGATCAGGTTGCGGCTCACCTGGATCTCGCGTAGCCGCGTGCGCTCCTCGATCTGCTCGGCCTGCAGATGCAGCAGGGCCACCTCGCGGGCCGATGCGATCGCGTTTGCCGCAAGGTGCGCCGCGCCGATCGCGCGCTCGGCGTCGATCGACACATGATAGTCGTACAGCAGCAGTGCCGCGCCAATCGCCTGCCCATCGTGGATGATCGGCAGCGCCAGCGCGGGCCACCCGCCGGCCTGCACTTTCATCGCCTCGCGCCGGTGAAACGCGCGCCGCAGCAGCGCCGCGCCGTCGAGCGCCCGCCATGTCGGTAGGTCGTCTTTCCGGCCGATGATCGCCAGCAGGCGCGGCGACTGACCGGCGGTGGCCGAAAGCGCCATGTAACACGCCCAGGCGCCCACACTTTCGCCAAGCGCCCCCGCCACCTGCTCGACGCTGGCTCGGAGCATTGGCGGTGTCGAAATCGTGTGTACGAGCTCGGTGTCGGGTGACGTGCTCACACAGTCCCTCTATGATAATTGCCTCGGGATGGTGCAGTATGTCGTAAAAGGCACGTTTATGCGGCTATTGTTACACTTGCCTCTCTGCTTGTCAAGCACAGGAATAGCGCCCCGAATAGGAAAAAAGCCTTTTTGTAGCAAGACTGCGCCCAACCGGCGTTGCGTATGCGGCAGTGGCATTATTGCTATCCGAAAGGTACGGTTTTTCTCGAACATTACCGTTCGGTGCAGGCTCGTGGGCGGATGCGCTGCCTCGTGAAACGCATTTTCTGGCTCTGTGGGAGGCGGTGGCCCCAGCAGAGCCAGAAAATGTGCAACGATCATATGTGCGTATGAGCCGCGTGCGCTGCGCAATGCTGCCGCGCCGCGCGAGCAGTTTTCCACAAACTGTAAACACCCCTCTTGACAAGAACAGGTGTTTTTGTATAATAAGAATTACTACAAAAGTTCTACTCGATCAAATGTGCGGCCTTTCGTCGTCGGGCGTCACTGCTCGGAGCGGCCGCAGTCAACGAAAGGAACACTGCAATGCGCTCCCCTGACGCTTTATCAAACCGGCAAAAAGAGATCCTCACCTACATCGAGGGTTTTGTGCAGGATCATGGCTTCCCGCCAGCAATCCGCCAGATCCAAGAGAAGCTCGATATTTCGTCAACCTCGGTGGTTGCCTATAACCTCAAGGCGCTCGAGTCGAAGGGCCTGCTGAAGCGCCAGGGCAAGGTTTCGCGCGGCATTACCATCCCACAAACGTCGGCGGTGCGGATTAGCACCCGCGAGTTCACGCAGGTGCCGCTGCTTGGCGTGATCACCGCTGGCCAGCCGCTGCCCGATCCCGAAGATACCTCAAGCGAGTCGGCCGAGCTGATCGACGTGCCGCCCGATATCGCCCCCAGCGAGAAGCTCAAGGATGTCTATGCCCTGCGCGTGCGGGGCCACTCGATGATCGACGCGCTGATCGACGACGGCGACATCGTGCTGCTGCGCTACCAGGAGACGGCCGAAAACGGCCAGATGGTCGCGGCGCGCCTGCGCGACGATAACTCGGTTACCCTGAAGAAGTTCTACAAAGAGGGCACGCGCGTCCGGCTTCAGCCCGCCAACGTCACCATGGATCCGATCTACACCGAGGCCAGCAATGTGCGCATCGAGGGGCGTGTGGTAGGCGTGCTGCGCCAGATGTTCTAGCCAGCTTGCGCTTTTCCCGCTGATACCAAAGGCCTGGGCGCGTGCAACTGCGCCCAGGCCTTTTGCTATACCGGGCGCCGCCGCCCGCTGTTCTGCCGGCCAGCCTGGTATCAGCCAAGCAGCGGCCGGAACTTGTACCCGTATACCAGCAGGCCGTCGGGGCCGAGGTCGCGCAGGCGCCGTGTCACCATCTGCACGGGCATGTCGATCGCTATCTGCTCGGCGTCGCAGTCGGTCAGCTGGGCGGTGATCATTGGCCCTTCAGCCAGCTTCACCATCGCTAAAATATACGGCGCTTCCTCATCGAGCCCGGCCGGTGGCTGGCGCACGACGCTGAATGAATAGACTGTGCCGGCGCCGCTGAGCTCGAAAGGCTGCCAGCTGTCGTCGGGCGCCTCGGGCGGGAAGCGCACCGCGCCGCTGACGCTGTGGCGCTGCCCCTCGAGCCGGTAGCGTGCCGCGCGTAGCCGCCAATGCTTCGCAAGATCCATAGCTTCCTCTCCTATTCCGCAATCAGAATATGCGTCGCCGCCGTCGCCCCAATGCCGCCCAGGCACTGCGCCAGCGCAACTTTCGCGCCGGCTACCTGCGCCTTGCCTGCCCCGCCGCGCAGCTGCCGCACCAGCTCTACCAGCTGAAATACGCCGTTCGCGCCGATGGTGTCGCCACGCGCTTTGCAGCCGCCTCCGGTGGCAAGCGGCGTGGCACCGCTGGGCGTGATCGCGCCCTCGCGCGCCAGCTGCACGCCCGCGCCGCGCTCGGCAAAGCCACACGCCTCAAGCGCCAGCGCTGCGGCGATGCCGTGCGGGTCGGTCAGCTCAAGCACCTGAACATCGCGCGCGGTTATGCTCGCGCCGTGCAGCGCCGCCGCCGCCGAG
>CALLYN010000221.1 GCA_937858455.1 uncultured Kouleothrix sp. | reverse complement strand
GTGAAGCTCGCCGACGGCTCGACCGCCACCGCCGACGAGGGCTACGTGCGCAACTCGATCCTGCTGCCGCAGAGCCAGATCGTCGCCGGCTACCAGCCGATCATGCCGAGCTTTCGGGGCCAGGTAAGCGAGCAGCAGATCCTCCAGCTGATCGCCTACATCCGCTCGCTGGGCGGCGGCCAGGCCGCCCCGCAAAACCCCGACACGCAGCAGTCGCCAAATGGCACCGCTGCGCCCCAGCCGGCAAGCCCTGGCGGCGGGTAGGGCAGTGGGAGTTCGTGGGCCGATTTTCACTGCGTCGGCCGTATTTGATACGCTTTTCGCTTGATCACTGGAGGAGTTACGCACTTGCGTGACTCGGCTGCTTAAAAGGTACGAGATTGAGCCTGCGGCAGCTTCTGTGTGCGGTTTTCCGCGCGGAGCGCGGAAAACCGCACACGATACGGAGAAGAGTGCCGCCGAATTAGGTATGATAAGCCGAAAGGAACGCCCATGAGCGCCACCGCCGCCGGCCGAGCGCCCCGCAACTACCTGAACGCCAGCTACGCCGCGCGCTCGTGGCTGCTGACCACCGACCACAAGCGGATCGCGATCCTGTATATGCTCTCGATCACGCTGTTCTTCTTTCTTGGCGGCGCGGCGGCCGCGCTGATGCGCGCCGAGCTGGCGACCCCGCAGGGCGACCTGGTGAGCGCCGAGACGTACAACAAGCTGTTTACGATCCACGGCATTGTGATGGTCTGGTTCTTCCTGGTGCCGTCGATCCCCACCGTGCTGGGCAACTTCCTTGTGCCGCTGATGATTGGCGCGCGCGACCTGGCCTTCCCGCGCCTGAACCTGGCAAGCTGGTATGTGTTTGTGGCCGGCAGCCTGTTTGGCATCGCCGCCATGCTGCTCGGCGGCGTCGACACCGGCTGGACATTCTACACGCCCTACAGCACGAGCTACTCGAACACCTATGTCGTCACCATGATCCTGGGCATCGGCATTGTCGGCTTCTCGTCGATCTTCACCGGCCTGAACTTCATGGTCACCGTGCACACCATGCGCGCGCCGGGCATGACATGGTTCCGCCTGCCGCTGTTTGTCTGGTCGATCTACGCCACCAGTATCATCATGGTGCTGGCCACGCCGGTGCTGGCGATCACGCTCACGCTGGTGCTGCTCGAGCGCGCGTTCGGCATTGGCGTGTTCGACCCGGCG
>CALLYN010000220.1 GCA_937858455.1 uncultured Kouleothrix sp. | reverse complement strand
CGGCCAGCGCCAGCAGGTAGCGGCTGCCGGGCAGCGCGCGGGCCTCGCGCAGCTGCTCGTCGGGCAGCGCGCGCCGCAGGATGGTGCTCAGCTGTTCAGTGGTCAGTGTCATAGCATGCAGGGCGCAGCGCGCCCCTGGCGATCTACCCTCGGCGCAGCGCTGCCTATGGCCGGCGAGCGCCTACGATACAGCGGCCAGCCCGGCCACCAGCGCATCGATCTCGGCCTTGCTGGTCATCTCGGTGACGCATAGCAGCATCGCGTGAGGCATGGCCGGGTAGTCGCGCGCCAGGTCGTAGCCGCCGACAATGCCGTGCTCGCGCAGCGCCGCGTTGATCTCGGCGACGGGCTGCGGGCAGCGCACCACGAACTCTTTGAAGAACGGCCCGCGATCTTCCACGCTGTACCCCGGCAGCGCGCCGATCGCGGCGGCGGCGTAGTGCGCGCGGTGGTAGCACAATTCGGCGACGCGGCGCAGGCCCTGGCGGCCGAGCAGGCTGAGATACACCGCTGCGGCCAGCGCCATCAGGCCCTGGTTCGTGCAGATATTCGAGGTCGCGCTTTCGCGGCGGATGTGCTGCTCGCGCGCCTGGAGCGTCAGCACGTAGGCCACGGCCCCGTCGACGTCGAGGGTGGCGCCGGCCAGGCGGCCGGGCAGCTTGCGCACATACTTGTCGCTGCACGCGAAGATGCCCAGGTATGGCCCGCCGTAGTTCAGGCCGATGCCCAGCGGCTGGCCCTCGGCGGTGGCGATATCGGCGCCGACCTCGCCGGGCGACTGAAACAAGCCCAGCGCGATCGGGTCGAAGTGCGCCACCAGCAGCGCGCCGGCGGCGTGGGCCTGCTCGGCTAGCGGCTTGAGGTCGTGTAGCGTGCCGAAGAAGTCGGGGCTCTGCACCAGCACCGCAGCGGTGCTGCTGTCGGCCTGGGCCAGCACCTCGGCCAGTGTCGCGGCGGGGTTTTCGTCGCCGCGCACGCGGATGCCCGTGCCCTGCAGGTAGGTGCGCAGCACCGCGCGGTACTGCGGGTTGACGCTGGGTGGCACCAGGATGGTGCGGCGGTTGCGCGTCGAGTTCACCGCCATGATCGCCGCCTCGGCCAGCGCGGTGGCGCCGTCGTAGTGCGAGGCGTTGGCTACGTCCATGCCGGTGAGCGCGCAGATCAGGCTCTGGTACTCGAAGATCGCCTGGAGCGTGCCCTGGCTGATCTCGGGCTGGTAGGGCGTGTAGGCGGTGTAGAACTCCGACCGGCGCAGGATCTGGTCGACCGCGCTGGGCACGAAGTGATTGTAGGCGCCCGCGCCGAGGAAAATGCTATGGCTGCCGGGGTTGGCGTTCTGATTCGACATCGCGCCAAGCTCGCGGCGTAGCTCGATCTCGGAGAGCGCCGGCGGCAGCTTCAGCTCGGGGAAGCGTACCTCGGCTGGCACGTCGGCGAACAGGTCGGCCACCGCACCAACCCCGATCGCCGCCAGCATCTCGGCACGCTCGGCCTCGGTGATCGAAATATAGTGAGACATCCCTTACTCCAGTTTGAGCTGTGAGCTGTGGGCTACTCGGAGCACACAGCTCACCACTCAGCACGCATCAATTTTCGAGACCCTCCAGGTACCTACTGTACGCATCGGCGCTCATCAGCGCGCCAACGCCTGGGGTTACCTTGATTTTGATCAGCCAGCCGTCGCCGTACGAATCTTCGTTTATTAGCTCGGGCTCGGCGTCCAAATCGCTGTTGACGGCGATCACCGTGCCGGCCACGGGCAGGTATATCTCCGACGCGGCTTTCACCGACTCGATCGTGCCAAATCTGGCCTCGGCATCGTATCTGGTGCCTACTTCGGGTAGCTCGGTAAACACCACGTCGCCGAGGGAATGCTGCGCGTAGTCGGTGACGCCGATCGTGGCCTCGTCGCCCTCGATCCTGATCCACTCGTGCGTTTTGGTGTATTGCAGGTCGTCGGGAATATTGGATGACATAATCGCGCTCCTTTGTTTCATCGCTCGTCGATGGCGAGTGTCGGCAGCCAGCAGCAAGTGTCGGGAAAGTGTGCGGCGTGCTGGCGAGCGCCGCGATGCCGAAGGCTTACTTTTTGTATCGTGGCTTGTAGAACGGCGTCTTGACGACGCGGGCGCGCAATGGCCGCTCGCGCACGAGCACGAAGACCTCGCTGCCCTCGGCGGCGAGCGCGGCTGGCACAAGCCCCAGCCCGAGGTTTTTGCCAAGTGTCGGCGCGGGCATGCCGGTCGTCACCACGCCGATCGGCTGGCCGTCGGCGTCGCAGATCGCGTAGCCGCCGCGCGCGATGCCGCGGTCGATCATTTCGAAGCCGGCCAGCTTGCTCGCCACGCCGGCCTGCTTGGCCTGCGCCAGCGCGTCGCGCCCCACGAAGTCGGCGCCTTTGTCGAGCTTCACGGCCCAGCCGAGCTTGGCCTGGTACGGGTTGATGTCGTCGGCGATCTCGTGGCCATAGAGCGGCAGGCAGGCTTCGAAGCGCAGGCTGTCGCGCGCGCCCAGGCCGCAGGGCTTGAGCCCGGCGTCGTCGCCGAGCGCGAGCAGCTCGTCCCACAGCCGCACGGCGCCTGCGTTGTCTACAAACAGCTCGAAGCCATCTTCGCCAGTGTAGCCGGTGTGCGCGACGATTGCCGGGATGTCGCCGAGCAGCGTGGCCGTGGCTACGCCGTGGAACGGCAGCGCGGCGGCGTCGGCGCCGGCGGCGCGGGCCAGGATGCCCTCGGCGGCAGGCCCCTGCAGCGCCAGCATGGCCGTCGCGTCCGAGGTGTCGGTCAGCTCGGCGTCGAAGCCGTGCGCGTGCTCGCGCATCCACGCAAAGTCTTTAGCCGCGTTCGATGCGTTCACCACCACCAGGTAGTAGCCAGGCAGGTGGTAGACGAATACATCGTCGACGATGCCGCCGTCGGGGTGGCACAGCAGCGAGTAGTTCGCCATGCCTACGCCGATCGCCGCCACGTCCTGCGTGCAGATGTGCTGGAGGAATGCCAGCGCGCCAGGGCCGCGCACCTCGATCTCGCCCATGTGGCTGATGTCGAACAGGCCGGCGGCGTTGCGCACCGCCTGGTGCTCGCTGATGATGCCACTGTACTGCACAGGCATCTCCCAGCCGCCGAACTCGACCACCCGCGCGCCCAGGGCCACGTGGCGCTCGAACAGCGGTGTTCGCTTGAGTGGCGCCGAAGTGGTCATCAAGCTTTCTCCTTTCGCTGTGTTGCACAAGGTGCAACCGATTATACCAGAAGCCCCGCGAGCGCTTCGCTTCGGCGGCTTCGCTTAGCGTCCGAACGTCCAGGCGTCGCTGGTGTATTTCTCTGCTCGCAGTTCGCGCTCGATCGCGCGCTCGCGGCCCGAAAGCTCGCCGGCCTCGAAGGCCACGCCCCAGGCTTCGGCGAAGCCCGCCACTACGGCCTCGGCCAGCTCGCCAAAGCCGATCTCGATCGGCTGCCCCGAGGCGGTTCGCTCGGACTGCCACTCGAGGCCGTGCGCGACACGAACGCCGCCATCCTCAGCGCCGGCCAAGGCTGGCACAACGCCGAGTTGCAACGCGCCCTCGTCCAACGCGGCCACACCTGCACACTACTTCCCATCACCAAGCTCAGCGCACACCTCACCTCCGCACCACCTCACCTCCTCACTGCTTCACTCCTTCATCCCATCACCCCAGAAACTAT
>CALLYN010000219.1 GCA_937858455.1 uncultured Kouleothrix sp. | reverse complement strand
TTGTTTCACCCGCAGCGCTTGACAGCCGCGCGGCTGTGGTACACAATCGGCGCCGTATCTGGCCTTGAAAGACGAACGCGCCCCGCGCAGCGGGCGCAAGGAGCTGTGTATGCCCGAAGCAACCATTGGCGTGATCGGCGGGAGCGGGCTGTATGCCATGCAGGGCCTCGAGCAGGTCGAGCGCATCGAGCTTGATACGCCATTCGGCGCACCTAGCGACGCATATGTGCTCAGCACGATCGCCGGCCGGCGCGTGGCATTCCTGCCGCGCCACGGCGTCGGCCACCGCCTGACGCCCAGCGAGGTGCCTAGCCGCGCGAATATCCACGGCTTCAAGCAGCTTGGCGTGCGCTACCTCGTGTCGGTGAGCGCCGTGGGCAGCCTGCGCGAGCCGCTTGCACCCGGCCATGTGGTGATCCCCGACCAGCTGTACGATAAGACCAAGGGCATCCGCCCGGCTACGTTCTTCGGCGATGGGCTGGTGGCGCACGTGGCCTTCGACAGGCCGTTCGACCGCGCGCTCTCCGATATGCTCGAGCAGGCCGCCGCCCAGGCCGGCGCCACCTGGCACCGCGGCGGCACGCTGGTGGTAATGGAGGGGCCGCAGTTCTCGACGCTGGCCGAGAGCGAAGAACACCGCCGCGCCGGCTTCGCGCTGATCGGCATGACTGCGCTGCCCGAAGCTAAGCTCGCACGCGAGGCCGAGATCGCCTACGCCACGCTCGCGCTCGTTACCGACTACGACTGCTGGCACCCCGACCACGACGCCGTCACCGTCGAGTCGGTGGTGAAGGTGCTGCACGCGAATGCCGCGCTGGCCCAGCAGATCATTCGCAATGTCGTGCCGCTGATCGGCGAGGGCTTCGACAGCCCGGCGCACCACGCGCTTGCCACCGCGCTGATCACCGACCGCGCGGCTATTCCGGCCGCCAAGCGCCAGCAGGTCGATCTGCTGGTGCGTAAGTACCTGGCATAGACGCCCCTGGCTTCCGCGCCGCTTACGCCGGTGCCGTTTGATCGCTTTCTTTTTGGTATGCTCTGCCCGGCAAATCCAGGCAGAGCATACTAATAGGAGCTACACACTTGCGTGATTCGGCTTCCCGAAGCCGTGCATATTACCTGCGGCAGCAAGGTACTTTTTGCTTATCGTGTGCATTTTCCGCGCTACGCGCGGAAAATGCACACATCCAAGCCGAAGGCCGAGCGCGCCAACTGCGTAAGCCCTAACTAAAAAGAAATTCGAGGGCAGCCAAGCCGCCCCCCATACAGCAAGCGCTCAGCTGGATGCGGTATTACGCAGCGAACGTTCTGCAGAGGCACGCTAATGCGCTGCGCACTGCCCGGCCCATGCCCACGCGCCTAGCCCGCCGACGCGCACCGCGCCGCTCTGCGGGTCGCGCTCGAGGCGGCCGCGCTCGAAGTACTGCACGCTCGTCGCCACACCATCCACCATCTCGGTCAGCTCGCCCGAGAGCGGGCTGCCGAGCCGCCAGGCGCCGTTGATCCGCTCGTAGAAATCGCGAAACGCCCCGCGCGGCGCGGCCGGCGCCCCCAGGCTGCGCCCGGCAGCGTAGGCCACGCCCAGAGCCACCGGCTGCACCACCCGCATCACCTGCTCGCCCTCGGGAATGCTGCGCGGGTCGAGCCCGGCGTCGGGGTGGTACTCCAGCGCCGCGCCAGCGAAGTACTGCACCACCACGCCGTCGGATGGCCGCTCGAACGCCTCGGTAATCGGCGGCCCAAAGCTCGTGGCGCCGCCGAACAGCTCCCAGGCGCGCCGGAACGCGCGCTTGACGGTGTGGCCGCTGCCGGCGATCGGCAGCGGGGCGTACTGGTCGTCGGCGAACTGCGGGTTCGTCGTGGTGAGCGGCAGGTCGCTGGTGGTGGCGCTCGGCAGTGGCGGCGCGGCTAGCCCGCGCAGCTCGGCGGCGGCCGGCTTCAGGCTACCGTCGGGGCGGTACAGCCCGAAGTGCTCTTCGCGGCTATCCCAGCGAAACGTCGGGCCGGCGTCGAAGTCGCGCAGCACCCACGCGAACGCGCCCGAGGCCCGGCCGCGCACCGCCGCCATCTCGGCCCGGAACAGCGCGAGCTGCGTGTCTTCGGTGTAGTTCTCGACGCATGCGGGGCCGGTAGGCCAGCCAAACTCCTCGACCACGATCGGCTTGGCGGTGTGCGCGCGCACCTCGTCGAGCTGCCGCGCGGCGGTGGCGGCGTCGTAGTTGTGCACGCTCACCACGTCGCTGTAGTCGATCACGCGGCGGCCGTCGGGGCCGGCCAGCCACAGGTTCGGGTGCAGGCTCATGCCCACCGTCACCAGCTGGCGCGGCGCAAGCGCGTGGACCGCGTCGGCCATGCGGCCGAGCCAGCTCAGCACCTCGGCGGCGTTCCCGCCGCGCCAGGCCTCGTACTGGTCGGGCTCGTTGTGCACGTCCCACATCGCAATGCGCTCGTCGTCGGCGAACTGCGGCACAAGCTCGCGCAGGTAGGCCAGGTCGCGGGCCTCGCCGGCGCTGCCGGCCGCCGGGAAGTCGTGGTCGAAGTCGAACAGCGTGACGATCAGGCGCATGTCGAGACTGCCGGCGATCTGCAGCAGCTCGCGCAGCCGCGCCACCAGCTCGGGCGCGAGCTTGCCGCCGCCGCCTTTCTTGCCGCTGAAGTTGTAGGGCACCATCACGCGCAACGCGTTGAGGCCCAGGTCGTCGCGGGCCTGGCGCAGCTCGCGGGCGATCTGCGGGCCATCCCACTCGCTCCACATGTCGGCCCACGGCCGCCACTGCGGGTAGTAGTTGGCGCCTTTCAGCAGCACTGGCTGGCCCAGCCGTGTGAGCTGCGCGCCGCTGGCTTGGACGAAACCGCCCGGCGCAAGGTTCGCCGCGGCGGGCGCGCCGCCTTGCAGCTCGCGCTGGAGCAGGCCCAGCTGCACCTGGTCGGCCGGGCGCGGCTGCTCGGGGTGGTACTCGAAGCGCGCGCGCTCGAACCACTGCGTCAGGTATGGCCGCCCGTCGGTCGGGCTGGTCTCGACGGCGGCTTCGGAGATCGGCATGCCGAACAGCGCCAAGCTCTCGGCGAAGCCCGTGCCGCGCCGGCCGTCGAACTCGAGGCCGTGGGCCGACCAGAACGGCCAGAAGCGCGCGTCGATCGCGTGTCCGGTCTCGGCGAAGCGATGCGCCGCTGCCGCGCCGGCCTTCGGGAATGTTTGCCAGTCGCGGCCCTGTGCGGCTAGCGCGTCGGCGCCAAGCCGGCCTAGCAGCACGTCGTAGGGCGGCTGGTTCGCGGGGTGCAGCTCGAGCCGCGCGCGCTCGAACAGCTGCACCGTCAGCGGGCCCGCGGCCGACTGCTCGGCATGCTCGGGGCCGATCGGGTAGCCGAATACTGGCAGCCCGCCCTGGCGTTGCCAGAACGCGCCGATCGCGCCGGCCACGCAGTCGGCGATCACCGGGGCGGCCTCGGGGAAGCAGCGCGCGGCTGGCTGCGCGCGCGCCGGCGCGATCGGCGCCAGCAAGATCAGGAAAGCAAGCAAAACGGAGCGCATGGGGTTGGCCTGTTTCTAGCGCGCTTTCGGCGCAGGGGTTTGGCGATGAGAGATCGGGGATGCTGTGCGTGGCGGCCATCAGCACCGCTCCGAAAACGCACGTGTATCGTGACTATGCGTTCGAGCTGTCTGAAATTGATGATCCGAGGGACTGCATCGCCCAGGCGCTTGTTCTGGCCAGCAGGTGCACGAGCCTGTTCGCGGATGGGCACACGGCATCATAGCGCGCACGTGCCGCGCCGGCAAGCCCACCGAGTAGTACTTTAGTTCTATCATGTACACGAGCTACGCGGTGCCCTGCCGCGTGGAAGGCTTGGAGAGTTTGCGCCCCCGAACCCCCACGGCGTAACTTGTGCCATCTCGCGGGGCGGCTGTCCTCTTCCCTGGCGCTCCCCTTCGCGCTTCGTGGATCAGCCGCGCTCCTCGGCGCGCTGCCAGGCCACTACGTCGGCGTACGGCAGGCTGCCGCCAAACAGGTCCAGCGCGCTGCCGATGCTCAGGTCGACACGGCCCTGGCCGTGGTGCTTGACGCGGTCGAGGTCGCCGAGCGAGCTGGCGCCGCCCGCGTATGTGACCGGCAGCGGCGAGCATGCGCCGAGCATGGCCACAAGCGCGGTGTCCACTCCCAGGCGCCGCCCCTCGACATCGACGCCGTGCACGAGAAACTCGGCGCAGTACTCGGCCAGCTGCGCAAGCGTCTCGCCCGCGACGGCGAGGCGCGAGAAGTTCTGCCAGCGATCGGTCACCACCCAGTAGGCGCCGTCGCGCCAGCGGCAGCTCAGATCGAGCACAAGGCGCTGCCGGCCCACCGTGGCGCACAGCTCGCGCAGGCGCTCGAAGTCGAGCTGGCCCGCGCGAAACACGTACGATGTGACGATCACGTGGCTGGCGCCGGCGTCGAGGTAGCTGTGTGCATTCGCCGGCGTGATGCCGCCGCCAAACTGCAGCCCGCTGGGGAAGGCGCGCAGCGCCGCGAGCGCCGCCTCGTGGTTGCCCGGCCCAAGCGCGATCACATGGCCGCCGGGGAGGTTGTCGGCGCGGTAGCGCCCGGCGTACAGCGCGGGCGGCTGCTCGGTCTCGAAGTTGGTGACGACGCCGTCGCCCTGGTCGGTCAGCGAGCCACCGACAATCTGGACGACGCGGCCGCCACGCAGATCAATGCACGGCCGAAATCGCATTCTTCGTGCTCCAATTTCTTTTTCTTAGAAGCTGTTTGAAAAGGGTGGTTTGGAGGGACTTCGTCCCTCCAAGTTTCC
>CALLYN010000218.1 GCA_937858455.1 uncultured Kouleothrix sp. | reverse complement strand
GACCTGCCATGCATCTCCTAAAAATTCGTTGAGCCACGTTCTATAGTAAATCCCTGCAACGCCGATCCGTGAGCTACCGATGGAGTGAGCCGATGGTGTATCTGTTCGCGCAGCAGGGTGCGAGCACGCAGCCCGGCAGCAGGATGCCCGCGCACTATCAGCGAAAGGCGTACGCCAATGACATCTGATCAGCGCCAGCAGATCGAGCAGATCCGCAACGAGCACGAGCGGCGCCTGCACCAGCTTGAGCTCAGGGCTGCCCAGCTTGGCCTGAGCACGCCGCCCGAGATTCATACCGAGATGGACGACATTCGCGCGGCGATCGAGAGGCTGAACATGCAACTTGACGCGCTGCTGCCACCGGGCGCAATTCACGTCGACCTGGTGACGTTTCCCGGCCACACGGCGCAGCCCCCCGATCACCTTGTGCTCGATTGGGTCGCCGAGTTTACGCCTGGGTTTCCTTCGGCCGCAACGTGGGCCAGCACACTGATGCCCGACCTCGGCCGGGCGCTGGCAACCTGCGGCGCGCAGCAGTCGCGGCTGATCGCGCTGCACCCTAAGGCGCGCATTAGCGCCGGCATCGCGTTCGGCTACACCTTTCGCGAAACCGCCGGCTACCAGATCTGGATAGAGCAAAAGCCGAATGAGTGGTGGCGCACCAGCGCGCGGCCGTCGGATGAGACGCCGCTGAATGTTCAGCACCTTGAGTGCGACGCCCGGCTGCCCGACACCACGATCGAAATTGGCCTGCCGCAAGATGTGCACAACGAGGTGGCCGAGTACATCGCCGCGCAGCAGCTGCCGATCGGCATGCGCGTGCAATGCTGGCTGCCGGCCACGTCCGACACCAACGTGCGCGACGAAGCCCACGCCGTGGCGATTGCCCGGCAGCTGCGCCGCGAGATTGTAGCAGCGCGCCGGCGCTCCAAGCGCCAGACGATCCACATCTTCGCGGCCGTGCCGATCGGGCTGGCCGTGCTGATAGGCACCCAGCTGAACACCTGCGAGCCGGTGCAATGCTACGAGTACGACCGCGCGCAGCATGTGTATGTGCCGGCGGCGCTGTTGCGCTGAGCACTCGCTGAGCATACAATAGCTCAGGTTTGGGAGAGGCACCAAAGTTGGTGCGGATAGTTCGCGCACCCCGCTACGAATTTTGTCCGCTCGCACGTTATATATGCAGCGATTTCATAGCATTCCGTCCTACCTAGCACAACCCACCAGTACAACCCACAGCGCCAAGCACTACCTAAATTGTGATATGTGAGAGGATAGCGCGAATGCCGGAGACTGCCGTATTCGCTCCCGCTGTCGTTGACTGCCTGCTCTACGAGGCATGCGCCGAGCTGCTGGCCCGGCGCGCGGCGCTGACCGCGCTGGTTGCGCGAGTGCTCGACGAGCAATCGGTGCCACAGGCTGCTCCCTTCGAGTCTCACCCCTCCCGCCAAACAATCGAGGGGTATCTGGCCGAGATCCGCGCGCTGCTGCCGGCCGCGCACGACCGGATCGCGCTGGTGTATGGCGGCGCGACCAAGATCAAAGGCTATGTGTTTGAAGCGCCCAAGCTGCCGGAAATACGCGGCGCCAGCGCGCTGCTCGATTGGGTGAACGACCATGGGCTACGCGCGGTGTGG
>CALLYN010000217.1 GCA_937858455.1 uncultured Kouleothrix sp. | reverse complement strand
CCCCGCTCGGGCCGGCGCGCCCCGGCACCGGCCGCGAGGTGATCGTCGCGGTTGGGCCGGCGTTTGGCACCGCGCTCACCCGCACGATCGGCGGGCTGGCCCACGAAGACGTGCTAGCGGCGATACTGACGGGCGTGGCGCGCGAGGGCCTGGTGGCGCGCGTGGTCAAGGTACACCATAGCTCCGACTGCGCCGCGATCGGCCATATCGGCGCGCAGCTCAGCGGCTCGGGCATCGCGATCGGGCTGCAGTCGCGCGGCACCACGGTGATCCACAAGCGCGGCCTGGCGCGCCTGAACAACCTTGAGCTGTTCCCGCAGTCGCCCAGCCTCACGCTGGCTTCGTACGAACAGATCGGGCGCAATGCCGCGCGCTACGCCAAAGGCGAGCAGCCCACCCCGGTGCCGGTGCAGGTCGACAACTGGGCCCGGCTGCGGCTGATCGTCAAGACCGCGCTGCTGCACCGCCGCGAGACCGAGCAGGTGCGCGACCAGCTGCCCGACGAGCTGATGTTTGACTGGGAGCCGGACATGTGATGACAAGGCTAAAAGAATGCTGCCTCAGATTTGCAGCCTGGTGGCTCATGCCCTGGGGCACGGAAACAGGCGCGTTGCTGCCCTGAGGCATGCGCGCTTGAGATTGCTCGCCGGCACAGCGCTCGTTTAGCCGGAGGGGTTTCAGGGGAACCCGCAGGGTTCCTCTAATCGGGGGGCCGGGGGCGCAGCGCCCCGGAAAGAATAGTGCCACCTTGATCGGAGAACAAGATGACCGACCCTAAGCCAGCATACCCGCTTATGAACCACGCCGCCGACGAGCTGCGGGCGAGCAGCGGGCGCCGCCTGGCCGACGTAACGCTCGACGCGGCGGCGGGCGGCGAGCTCGCCATCGCCGACCTGCAGATCGACGCGGCTACGCTGCGCGCCCAGGCCGAGGTGGCCCGCGCCGCCGGCTACAGCCAGCTGGCCGCCAACCTCACGCGCGCCGCCGAGCTGACGGCGGTGCCAAACGCCGAAGTGCTGCGCATGTACGACATGCTGCGCCCTGGAAGGGCCAGCGCCGCCGAGCTGGCGCAGCTCGCCGATACGCTCGAGCGCGAGTATGCGGCGCCCACATGCGCCGCGCTGGTGCGCGAGGCCGCCGAAGTCTACCAGCAGCGCCGCCTGGCCCGCCGCCAATAATGCCCCGCAAGGCCAGCGAGGCCAGGGCGGCGCGAGCATCTGCGCCCACGCGTGCCCCGGCTCTCTGCGGCAGCTCAACAGCATGACAAAACTCTTTACAGCCGGCTACCAGGGCCACAGCATCGAAACGTTCCTCGACCTGCTGGCGGGCCACGGCGTCGCCCACGTGATCGACGTGCGCCAGCTGCCGTTCAGCCGCAAGCCCGATTTCAGCAAGAAGCGCCTGGCCGCGCACCTGGCCGCCGCCTCGATCGGCTATACGCACCTTGTGGCGCTGGGAACCCCCAAGCCGCTGCGCGACGAAGTGCGCCGCAGCCACGATTTTCCGGCGTTCTTCGCAGCCATGGACGCGCTGGTCGCCGCCCAGCCCGAGGCGCTCGCCGAGGCCCTGGCAATCGCCCGCGCCCAGCCCTCGGCGCTGCTGTGCTTCGAGGCCAACCCGCACGAGTGCCACCGCCTCTCGGTCGCCAGCGCGCTCGAGCGGATCGCCGGCGCCGCGCTCGAAGTCGTTCACCTCTGAATACAGAAAGACAGGCCGCATGCAATCCCCGGATCTGCCCGAGCTGAACGAAGCTCGCCCGCTTGTTTCGCCCCGGCGCGACCCCTACTCGGCGCTGCGGTTTCGCGATTTTCGGCTGCTGATTAGCGGAACATTTCTGGCTGTGGTTGGCGAGCAGATGCTGAACGTGGCGATCGGCTGGGAGCTGTACGAGCGCACCCGCTCGGCGTTTCTGCTCGGCCTGGTGGGGCTGGTTCAGGTGGTGCCGGTGCTGCTGCTGGCGCTGCCGGCCGGGCACGTGGCCGACCGATTCGACCGCAAGTGGATCGTGGTAGGCACCACGCTGCTGCTGGCGCTCTCGTCGCTTGGGCTGGCGCTGCTCTCGTACACCAGCGGCTCGCTGGTGCTGATCTACGCTTGCCTGCTGCTGATCGGCGTGGCGCGCTCGTTTCAAAGCCCGGCCACCTCGGCACTGCTGGCCCAGGTGGTGCCGTCCGAGCACTTCACCAACGCGGCTACCTGGGAGAGCAGCGCCTGGCAGGCCTCGGCGATCATCGGGCCGGCGCTCGGCGGCTTTATCATCGCAGCGCAGCAGAGCGCCACGCTGGTGTACGCGCTTGTCGCGGCGCTGCTGCTGGCGATGGGCCTGATGCTCGGGCTCATCCGGCCGCGCCCGGTGGCCCGCTCGGAAGAAGAGCTGTCGGTCGCGTCGCTGCTGGCCGGCGCGCGCTTCATCTTCGACTCCAAGATCATCCTGGCGTCGATTACGCTCGATATGTTCGCGGTGCTGCTGGGCGGCGCCACCGCGCTGCTGCCGGTCTTCGCGCGCGATATTCTGCAGGTGGGCGCGGCCGGCCTCGGCTGGCTGCGCGCCGCC
>CALLYN010000216.1 GCA_937858455.1 uncultured Kouleothrix sp. | reverse complement strand
GCCGCCGACCGGGCGCTCGAGGCGCGGCGGCGGCAGCCTGGCCGCGCGCGTATCGCGGCGGTTGGCCAGCATCTGGCGCACTGTCTCGATCAGCCAGGGCAGCGCGAAGCCGACCATCAGCGGCACCACCAGCACCAGCGCCAGCGGCAGCCAGCCATCCTCGGCCAGCTCGGCGGCGGGCGGCTGGTCGGTGGCCCACAGCAGCATCGCCGCCATCGACACAAAGCTGAGGCTCGACATCACCCAGCCGCGCACGCCGTCGAGCAGACCCGGCAGCACCAGGCTGCTGTAGGCGTAGAACACGAACGGGCTCGACCAGCCGCCGCTCCAGGCGATCACCAGCACGGTATACAGAATATCGGCGCCCAGCGCCAGCGGGTTGCGCTGCGCCAGCCGGGTATACTGCCGCGCGAAGATCGTGCCGGCGATATTGACGAGCGCGGTGACGGCCAGCAGCGGCGCGTAGGCCGCCGCGCGGCCCCCGTACAGCAGCACCAGCACGGTGACGCCCCAGGCCAGCCAGCGAAACGCAAAAAATATCACGTGGTTGGCAAACCACGGTATTGAACGTGTACCTCGCACAATCCACCTCAGCGGGTACGTGAACCTCTGCCTTGCCTGCCTGCGACGGCACCGCGGGAATGGCCGCATGAATCGGGCGCTCGCGAGTGCGCTGGCGTGAACGAGGCCAAACTCCAGGAGTAGAACGACTATAGTTTAGCAGAAAGCCAGGGCAACAGCAAGGCAAGACAGCAGCAAAATCGTAGATGTCGAGGCCGCCCACGCGCGCCCCGCAGGCGCCGCTCCGGCCGCCGCCGCTCAAACCACGGCTACGCGAAGTTATAGTATAATACTGCCCTTAAGCGTCTGCCTGAAAAGCACGAATGCGAGGAGTCGTTACCTTTACACGCCTCGTTCTGGCCTCGACCAGCCAGAAAAAAGGCCCCTGGTGGGACATAGTCCTTCCAGGCCGGGCTTTTCAGCCAACCTTAAAGGGGCTTGGTATTTCCAACCTGCCGGCGAGGTCGCGGGGGCCTGCGCCCCTCCACCGCCCTCGTGCGCCATGGTTTGCAAGAACCGAACCCCGATTGTTTCTCTGCATTGTCTAGCCGCAGTAGGAAGCGCATGATCAGCCAAAACAGCAGGCCGAGCACATTGCGGCGTGGCGATCAAATCTTCGTGATCGCCGCGCACGCGGCCGGGAACGCCGAGCTCAATCTTTGGGCGATGTACCAGGAGGGTGCGTTCGTACAGTGGGAAGACGCGGGGGTGACGCTCTCCGACGGCCAGCGCGTCGGGCCGTGCTATGTGCTGTGGGTGCCGGCCCCCGAGCTGCTGCTGGCGCGGGCCGTCACGATGCTTCGCGAGAGTTCCACCGCGTTTGGACAGGCGGAACCTCTGCTCAAGCACGTTGCGGATCGTCTGGACGCGACGGCGGATATCCGCTCGGACGCGCTCTGGGAACTTGCGGCTGCGTACGACGCGCGCCAGGCGGGCGAAGACGCCGCACGCGCGCTGCACAGGGTTGTGCGCGACCTCCCCGGTTCGGTGCGGGCGTCGGACGCGGCGCGAGCGCTGACCAAGCGATTTGCGCCCAACTACGCTTTCATTACTTCGCCCGAAGGCCGAGCTGCGGGCGTGTCCCAGATCCGTCCCGAGTATCTCGACGCGGTGCGGCTGCTTGCGACCTTGCCCGGGGAATCGGGCTTCGCCGCGGAGCTGGTTCGCGCAGATCTGTTTGCAGAGCCGGGGCGGGTGTCGTCGCAGGCGATGCACTCGGCGCTGAAGAAGGACGGGGTGATCGTCAAGGAGGCCGCGCCCATCTACGACGACGCCCCCAGCTTCAAGACCCGCAGCGGCAAGGTGGAGTTCTTCAGCCAGGCCCTGGCCGACGCCGGGCTCCCCCCGATGCCCGACTACGAGCCCCCGGAGGAGCCGCCCACCGGCTACTTCCGGCTCCTCTTCGGCCGCTCCCCGGTGCACACCTTCTCGCGCACCACCAACAACCCGCGGCTCACCGAGATCGTCCCGGAGAACGAGCTGTGGATGAACGCGGAGATGGCGCGAGTGCTGGGCCTCCAGCACGGACTCAAGGTGATGCTCGAGAACCAGGACTCGGTGAAGACCGGGCCCATCCGGCTGCGGGTGACCGAGCGCATCCGCCAGGACTGCGTCTACATGGTCCACGGCTTCGGGCGCGAGGACCGGCGCCTGGGTCGCGGCTACCGGCGGGGTGCCTCGGACGCGCGCTTGATCACGCGGGTGAAGCGCGACCCGGTGATGGGCGGCACGGGCAT
>CALLYN010000215.1 GCA_937858455.1 uncultured Kouleothrix sp. | reverse complement strand
CGAGCGCGGCGATAATGCCGCGCGCCACCTCGTCGACGCGGGTGATGCCGCCGAAGATATTGAACATCACCGCCTTGACGTTCGGGTCGGCCAGGATGATCTGCAGCGCGGCCTTGACCTTGTCTTTGCCGGCGCCGCCGCCGATATCGAGGAAGTTCGCGGGCTCGCCGCCGTACAGCTTCACCACGTCCATGGTGGCCATGGCCAGGCCGGCGCCGTTGACCATGCAGCCAATGCTGCCGTCGAGCTTGATAAATGTGAGGCCGGCCTCGCGGGCCTTGCGCTCGGCCTCGGGCTCGTCGGAAGCATCGCGCATGGCCTCGAGGTCGGCGTGGCGGAACAGCGCCGAGTCGTCGAGCACGATCTTCGAGTCGAGCGCCTGCAGCGCGCCGCCGGGCAGCACCACCAGCGGGTTGATCTCGGCGAGGTTGGCGTCGGTATCCATATACGCCTTGTAGAGCGCGGTGGCGATCGACGCGAACTGGCGCGCCTGCTTGCCATCGGTGAGGCCGATGCCAAAGGCCAGCTGGCGCGCCTGGAACGGCTGCAGGCCCAGCGTCGGGTGCGCGGCCACCTTGACGATCGCGTCGGGGTTGGTTTTGGCAACCTCTTCGATCTCGACGCCGCCTTCGGCCGAGGCCATTAGCACAATGCGCTTGGCGGCGCGATCCATCACGACGCCGAGGTAGATCTCGCGCTCGTAGGTGATCGCCTCGGCCACCAGCACCTTCTCGACGGTAAGACCCTTGATGTTCATGCCCAGGATCTGCCCGGCCACCTGCTCGGCCTGCTCGGGCGTGTCGGCCAGCTTTACGCCGCCAGCCTTGCCGCGCCCGCCGACGAACACCTGGGCCTTCACCACCACGCGGCCGCCGATTTGCTCGGCGATCGCGCGCGCTTCGGCAGCGGTGGTGGCTACGCCGCCGCCGGTGACGGGTATGCCGTAGCGCGCCAGAATATCGCGCGCCTGATATTCGTGCAGTTTCATGCGAACTCCTTCTGATGCGGCGAGCAGGTGCCGGCGAGCATAGTAGCACGTTCGGTTGGAGGCGTCAACGCGGCTCGCAGCGATCATACACGCGGCCAGTTACAGTCGCCGATTCTTTTTATGCTATACTCGCAGCAACCAGGAGGAGTCTATGCCGAACATTCCTAGCACCCTGCTGGCACATACGTGCCGGCGGGTGCGGCGCCTACCCCGCCGCCAGGTAGCAGCGCGGCCTGCGCCCCCTGCTACCGAACAGGCGCTACAGAGCGCGAACGATCGGCTGAGCCTGGCGCTGGAGGCGCTCGATGGCTTTATCTACCACGCCGACCTGAGCGACCAGCGCGTCGAGCGGAGCGCTGGGCTGGCGAAAGTGCTGGGCTTTCACCCTGGCGATGTTCAGCCAACCATGGCCTGGTGGCAGGCGCAAATTCACCCCGACGACTATGTCCGCGCCACCAGGCAGGCGCGGGAAAGCAGGCTGGCAACCGACGGCCACTCGATCGAGTACCGCGCGCGCCACCGCGATGGCCACTATGTGACGGTGTGGGATCGCGCGCGGGTGCTGCGCGACGCGGCCGGCGCCGAGCGCTGGCTGGTGGGCACGACGGTAAACATCAGCGAGCGCAGCCAGATCGAGGCGGCGCTGCGCCGTAGCGAAGAGCGCTTCCGTGCCGTGCAGGATCTGTCGCTCGACGGCCTGAATATTCTGCGCGCGATCTACGACGCGCAGGGCCAGGTGGTCGATTTCGAGTATGAATACATCAACCCCACTGCCGAGCGGCTCGCGGGGATCTCCAACGCAGATCTGGCGGGCAAGCGCATGCGCGAAATATTCCCGGGCGCGCTCGAAACCAGCTTTTTCCAGCGCTACCTGAGCGTCGCCCAAACTGGCGAGCCGCAGGATTTCGAAAGCTATTTCGAGGCCGAAGGCATTAGCGGCTGGTTCCGCAACCTTGTGTACCGCTACGGCGATGGTATTATCATCGCGTTTACCGATATCAGCGCGCGCAAAGCTGCCGAGGCCGAGCGTGTGCAGCTGCTCGCGCGCGAGCAGGCCGCCCGCACCGAGGCCCAGGAGGCGGTGCGAGTGCGCGACGCGTTTCTGTCGATCGCCGCGCACGAGCTGCGCAACCCGCTCACGACGCTGCTGGGCAGCGCCGAGGCGCTGCAGCGCCGGATGCGCCGCGCCGGTACGCTTGCCGAGCGCGACGACGCCACGCTGGCGCTGATCGCCAGCCAGGCCCGCCGCCTGAACCAGATGATCGGCGACTTGCTGGATAGCTCGCGGCTCGAACGCGGCCAGCTGCAGATCGAGCGCCACCCGGTGAATCTGGTGGCGCTGGCGCGGCGGGTGTGCCAGTCGGTGCGCGCTGGCCTCGGTAGCCATACGATCGAGCTAAGCTGCCCGCGCGGCGCGCTGGTGGTGGACGGCGATGAGCTGCGGCTCGAGCAGGTGCTGCATAATCTGCTTGGCAATGCGATCAAGTATAGCCCCGGCGGCCAGGTGCGCGTGCGCGTCGAGCGCCGGCCCGGCCGGGCCGTGGTGGCTGTGGCCGACGAGGGCGTTGGTATTGCGCCCGAGGTGCTGCCGCAGCTGTTTCAGCGTTTCTTCCGTGCCGACGACCCGGCGGTGCGGCAGGCGAGCGGCGTGGGCGTGGGCTTGTATGTGGTGAAAGAGATCGTGACGCTGCATGGCGGCGATGTGAGCGTGGCCAGCCGGCCAGGCGCTGGCAGCACGTTTAGCTTCTGGCTTCCGGTGCGCGCCGAAGCCGCCCCGGCTGCCACGCGTACCGAGTAGCCACGGCCGGCGGGTATGGCGATGGCTTGAGGCCGCGCGATGAAAATGAGGTTCAAGCATGAAACGTATCAACACGATCGTCACGCTCTACTCGCTCACGGCGCTGGTGATCATCATTGAGCGGCTCTTGCCGGCCACGCGCATGCTCTTGCAGCCATACAACTTCATCCGTCTGCACGAGCTAAACCAGACGGTGATCTTTCTGACAATTACGGTGATACTGTCGTTCTTTGTGCTGCAGTCGGTCACGGGCAATTTCCAGGCGCTTCAGCAGCGCGCGAATGTTGCGCTGGCGGCGGTGTTTTTGGGCGGCGCGTACCTGTACGGCGCGGGCGAGGGCTGGCACGAGGTGGCGAGCTTTACGCTCAATACATACTGCGACACGCGTGTTGTGGCGGGTGACCTATGCAATGGGCTCTTTATAAACGATTACTACGCCGGCAACCTGATCTTCTTTGTGGGCGGCGTGCTGATGAATAGCGTGCTGCTCGTATTCGCCACGCAGCGCGCCTCCGAGCGCTTCGATACCAAAGATATGGCGATACTGCTGGTGAATAGCCTGGTGTACGCGTTTACCTGGTTTGCGTACGCCGCGTTTGATGTGGTGCTGCTTGGGCTGTTTTTTGCGGCGCTGCTGGCGCTGATCTCGCTCGTGGCGTTTGCGAAGGTGCGCTGGAACGCGCGCGAGTACCCGTACATTACCTATGGGGCGGTCGCGTATACGCTGGCAACCATAGCGACGGTGCTGTACCGGTTTGCCTAGGTGCAGGGGATACTCTGCTTTGTTGACACGACAAACGCAGTGCGCGTTTTTGCCTTCGGCAGAGCGGTACCTCATTCCGTAGAGGTGTCCAATTTCCGCGCACAGCGCGGAAATTGGACACGATGATCAAAAAGAACCGTGCTGCCGCAGGCACCATGCACGGCTTCGGGAAGCCGAACAGCGCAACTGTGTAAGCCCTAAAAAAGAGGAAGTGAGAGCAATGCAGAGCCAACCTGGCGAGGAGGCGCTCGCGGCATGGCAGGCGTTTCTTGCGACGCCGCTCGACGCCGTGCTGGATCGGCAGCGCGCCGAGCGCCCCGAGCACGCCGCGCTCGCGCTGTTCCACGCGGCGGTGGCGCGCGTGCCGGCCTACCGGGCGTTTCTTGCCGAGCATGGCATCGACCCGGCGACGGTGCGCGAGCCGGCCGACTTCGCGCGCCTGCCGCTGGTGACGAAAGACAACTACCTGCGGCGCTTTTCGCTGGCCGAGCTGTGCCGCGATGGCGCGCTGGCGGCCTGCGCCATGATCGCGGTGTCGTCGGGATCGACCGGGCAGCCGACCTTCTGGCCGCGCGCGCTGGCCGACGAGCTGCAGATCGCCAGGCGCTTCGAGCAGGTGTTCCACGACAGCTTTCGCGCCGACGAGCGCCGCACGCTGGCGGTGGTGTGCTTCGCGCTGGGCACCTGGGTTGGCGGCATGTTTACCGCCGCGTGCTGCCGCTACCTGGCCGCCAAGGGCTACCCGATCAGCGTGATCACGCCGGGCAACAACCGCGACGAGATCCTGCGGGTGGTTGGCGAGCTCGGCCCGGCCTACGAGCAGGTGGTGCTGCTCGGCTACCCGCCGTTTCTGAAGGACGTGGTAGACGCCGGGCGCGCGCGCGGGCTCGACTGGTCGCGGCTGCGCGTGAAGTGGGTGATGGCCGGCGAGGTGTTCAGCGAAGAGTGGCGCACGCTGGTGGGCGAGCGCGTCGGCGCCTCCGAGCCGTGCTTCGACTCGGCCTCGCTGTATGGCACCGCCGACGCGGGCGTGCTGGCGAACGAGACGCCGCTGAGCATCTGCATCCGCCGCTGGCTGGCGGCACACCCTGCCGACGCGGCCGAGCTGTTCGGCGAGGCGCGCCTGCCCACGCTGGCGCAGTACGACCCGCTGAGCCGCTTTTTCGAGGCGCGCGACGGCACGCTGCTGTTCTCGGGCGAGAATGGCATCCCGCTGATCCGCTACCATATCGCCGACACCGGTGGCCTGCTGGGCTACAACGATCTGCTGGCCTGGCTGGCCGGGCGTGGCTTCGACCCGCTGGCCGAGCTTGGCGCCGGCGCGCGCGGCGTGCGGCCGCTGCCGTTCGTGTATGTGTTCGGCCGCTCGCATTTCACCATCTCGTACTTTGGCGCGAACATCTACCCCGAAAACGTGACGGTCGGGCTCGAGCAGCCGCCGATCACCGGCTGGGTGACGGGCAAGTTCGTGCTTGAGTCGCGCGAGGATGCCGATCGCAATCGCTTTCTGGCGATAGCGGTGGAGCTGGCGCCTGGCGTGTCCGCCGACGATGCCAAGGCCGGCGCGATCGCCGAGTCGATCGTGACGCAGCTGCGGCGGCTCAACAGCGAGTTCGCCAACTACGTGCCGCCCGAGTACCAGC
>CALLYN010000214.1 GCA_937858455.1 uncultured Kouleothrix sp. | reverse complement strand
CCAGGTGATCGCCGACCACGCCGTTGAGCGCCGCCAGCATCGCCTCGCGCGCCGGCGTCGACGCGCGCTCGCCGAGCAGCGCCGCCAGCGGTGCGAGCGTGGTGTCGAGCGCGCCGCCAACCAGGCGCGTGATGCCGCGAATGCTGCCGTACACCAGCCCGGTGATGCCGCCGGCAGCCGTGCCGGCGATGCTGTAGTGCAGCGCCTCGGCGATGCCGGCCACCCCGAGCGTGGCCTCGACGGCCAGCCGGCTGAGGCCGTGGATGTCGGCGGGGTGCAGGTGCGACTGGTCGGCCATGCTGCCTCCACATGCGTGTGATCCCAGTATACCACGTTGGGGTTTGGGCAGGGCTCGTGCAACGTCGGCCCTCACCCCCCTCCCCCCCCTCTCCCGCGCGGGAGAGGGGGGCAAGGGGGAGGGGTCGAAAGACGTTGACATCGGCCTGTGCGAGGCGTGGCGCCGCAGTGTGCCGGCGCGAACCTGTGCTATACTTGCGCGTGTTCGCACCCCGCCAAACGCTAGTTGAGGAGCCGCCATGACCGCCGAGGATGTGATCGCCGCCGACCACGACTACGTGCTACAGACCTACCAGCGCCCGGATTTCGTGATCGAGCGCGGCGAGGGCTGCTACCTGTTCGACGCCGAGGGCCGCCGCTATCTCGATTTTGTCGCCGGCATCGCGGTGAACGCGCTGGGCTACGGCGACGCCGACGTCGCCCGCGCGATTGCGTCGGGCGCGGGCGGGCTGATCCATACCTCGAACCTGTACTACACCCGCCCGGCCGCCGAGCTGGCCCAGCGCCTCGCCGAGCACTCGTTCGCCGACCGGGTGTTCTTCAGCAACAGCGGCGCCGAGGCGATCGAGGGCGCGCTGAAGTTCGCGCGCAAGTACGCCCGCGAGCACGGCCACGACGACAAAACCACGATCGTTGCGTTTAGCGGCTCGTTTCACGGCCGCAGCATGGGCGCGGTGGCGGTGACGCACCGCGAGAAGTACCGCCTGCCGTTTATGCCGGTGATGCCCGGCGTGCGCTTCGCGCCGTTCAACGATCTGGCCGCCGCCGAGGCGGCGATCGGCGACGACGTGTGCGCCGTGGTCGTCGAGCCGGTGCAGGGCGAGGGCGGCCTGAGCGTGGCCACTCCCGAGTTTCTGCGCGGGCTGCGCGCGCGCTGCGATGCGGTGGGCGCGCTGCTGATCGCCGACGAGATCCAGTGCGGCATGGGCCGCACTGGCACGCTGTGGGCCTACGAGCCCTACGGCATCACCCCCGACATCATGACCGTCGCTAAGCCGCTGGGCGGCGGGCTGCCGATCGGCGCGATCCTCATGACGCAGGCTGTGGCCGACGCCATCCACGCCGGCGAGCACGGCACCACCTTCGGCGGCGGGCCGTTTGTTGCTAGCATCGCGCGCGTGGTGTTCGACAAGATCGCCGACCCGGCGTTTCTCGCGCACGTGCGCGAGGTCGGCGACTACCTCGACGAGGCGTTGCACGATTTTGCCAGCGCCCACCCACAGGTGCGCGAGCTGCGCGGCCGTGGCCTGATGCGCGGCCTGCAGATCGACGGCTCGGCCGCGGCGCTGCGCGAGGCCGCGCACTCCGCCGGGCTGCTCGTCGCCACCGCCGGCGATGACGTGGTGCGCCTGCTGCCGCCGCTGATCGCCGAGCATCGCCACGTCGACGAGCTGGTGCAGAAGCTGGGTGTGGCCTTCGGCCAGGCGTAACATCTGTTATTTCCAATCAAGTCTATTGTGCACCGCTTGTGGCGCTCCGCGCCACAAGCGGTGCACAGAGCTGCCGCAGGCAGAATCAGCTTGTGACGATCAGGAGCGCGATAGTATCGCGCCCGTATGGTACGGTGGCGGCTACGGTACGGGCGCGATACTATCGCGCCCGTACGGCGGGGGCGCAAGAGCATGATACCAATCGGCGACCGCAATCCGACGCGCAACTTCGTGTTCATCAACTACGTGCTGCTGTTCGCGAATATCCTGGTGTTTGTGTACGAGCTGTCGCTGGGCGACCGGCTCGACCAGTTCATCGGCGCGTGGGGCGTGCGCTCGCCGGAGGTGATCGCGCTGCTGGGCGGCCAGCTTGGCTTTCTGCGCGTGGTGCTGCTGAAGTCGCTGGTGTCGATGTTTTTGCACGGCGGCTGGCTGCACCTGATCTTCAACATGCTCTTTTTGTGGATCTTCGGCGATAATGTCGAGGATAACTTCGGCAGCGTGCCCTACCTGCTGTTCTACCTGCTGGCCGGCTTTGGCGCGGTGCTGGCCCAGGCGCTGCTTACGCCTACCTCCGGCGTGCCGGCGATTGGCGCGTCGGGCGCGATCAGCGGCGTGCTGGCGGCGTACCTGCTGCTGTACCCGCGCGCCTCGGTGCGGGCGATCCTGCCCATCCCGATCTTGTTCCTGTTCTCGTTCTTTGTGCCCGCCTGGCTCATGATCCTCATCTGGTTCGGCGGCCAGCTGCTGAATAGCTATGCGGCGCTCACCAGCGCCGCCGAGATGACCGGCGGCGTGGCGTATGGCGCGCACGTCGGCGGCTTCGTCGCTGGCCTGGTGCTGACGCTGTTCTTCCGCAAGCCCCAGTTGCCGCCGCGCTACGAGGCGTACCAGCAGTACTACCGCCGCTGAGGCCAGGCCCGGCCGATCGTGTGCTGTATCGTGAGCGAGGGAAGCAAGGTTGGCGTCGTGGCGCGGGCGCTTCGCGCCGCGCCACGACGCCAACCTTGCTTCCCCTGCCCCGATAAAGTAGATCAGGGGCGCGAGACGTTGCACAAGCCCTGGACGGCACTGTATGCTTCTATTCCAGATAGCGAAATCATGCTATACTGAGGCTACCACTCGCGCTACGTAAGAAGCCATACGCACGATCGGCAACCCTGCTAGCCTAACCATCCAGCCCGGCTGCTGCGTGACTGCCTGAAAGTCTGCCTTCGTATGGTCGGCGATCTCTCAGCGCTCGAAGCTCGATTATCCGCGCTCGACGGCGATGCGCCGGCTGCGCCATGCGATCGCATCGATCTGTTGAACCAGCTGGCGTGGGCGCTGCGCGACCGCGACCTGGCGCGGGCCGAGGCGCTTGCCCACAGCGGCCCGTACGCGCAGTCGCCGTACCTGCCTGGCCTACAGCCTGCGCACCCAGAGCTACGTGTGCATGCGCCGCGCCGAGCTGTTCGAGCCGCTCGGCATCGCCGCGGGCGTGCCCTCGACCCTCGATATCCTCTGCGGCATTCTCTCGTCCTGGAGCCGCTACGACGAGGCGCTGGCGCTGCTGCAGCATATCAACGAGCTGGCCACCGCGTAGGATTGTAAAAGGACTTGGAAAGTCCAGATTATTTCACAGCGAAGTTGATATGAGCATACAGCAACAGCGCACCAGCACGCCCGGCTCGATCCTTGTCGTCGACGATAGCCGCGATAACCTGTGGGTGCTGGCCGACCTGCTCGCGCGCCACGGCTACAGCGTGCAGCCGGCGCTCAGCGGCCCGATCGCGCTGGCGGTGGTCCGCCAGACCCCGCCCGACCTGATCTTGCTCGATATTATGATGCCGGACATGGACGGCTACACCGTGTGCCGGCTGCTCAAGGCCGACGCCGCCACGCGCGACATCCCGGTGATCTTTATCACCGCGCTCGATGGCGTGGCCGACAAAGTGCGCGCGTTTGCCGAAGGCGCCGCCGACTACCTCTCCAAGCCGTTTCAGCCTGCCGAAGTGCTGGCGCGCGTGCGCACGCAGCTCGAGCTTCAGCAGGCGCGCCGCCTGCTCCAGAACCAGGTGGCCGATCTCGAGCGCTTCGCCCGCACCGTCGCGCACGACCTGAAGAACCCGCTGACGGTGATCGACGGCTACGCCGACGTGCTGCTCGATATGTTCGACGACCTGCCGGCCGAAGATCGCCGAGAGATCCTCGGCAAGCTCAGGCAGCACGCCCAGAAGGCGACCAAGATCGTCGACGCGATCCTGCTGCTGGCGCAGGTCGAGCAGGTGTCGATCGCCACCAAGCCGCTGGGTATGGCCGTGATCGTTGCCGAGGCGCGCCACCGGCTCGACCATATCGCCCGGCAGTGCGGCGCGCAGTTCGAGCTGCCGCCCAGCTGGCCGGTGGCGCGCGGCTATGGGCCGTGGGTCGAAGAGGTATGGTTTAACTACCTGAGCAATGGCCTCAAGTACGGCGGTACCCCGCCACAGCTCGCGCTCGGCGCCGACCGGCAGAGCGACGGCATGCTGCGTTTCTGGGTGCGCGACAACGGGCACGGCCTGAGCGAGGCCGAGCAGGCCAGGCTGTTCATGGAGTTCACGCGCCTGAACCTTTCGCAGGGCTACGGCCTGGGCCTGGCGATCGTGCAGCGGATCGTCGCGCGCCTGGGCGGGCGCGCCGGCGTCGAGAGCGTGCCGGGCCAGGGCAGCACGTTCTTTTTCACCCTGCCTGCCGCCGAGTAGCGCCCGCCCTTCGCTGGTTCCGCGTGGAACGAGCGAGGCTTTGTTGCGCCTGACATGAACGTTTGGTGGCTCAGCCGATACGCGATCACGCCATCGACAGTGCCCTGAGCAGCATGCTTCGGCGCGATCCCGCAACGTCCGTCCGCCACCCCGCAACGTCCGTCCGCCACCCCGCAACGTCCG
>CALLYN010000213.1 GCA_937858455.1 uncultured Kouleothrix sp. | reverse complement strand
CCCCCGACACGGGGATTTTCAATCCCCTGCTCTACCAACTGAGCTACCCGGCCAGTGCAGCCGGTGAAACGAGCCGCGCATGATACGGGGCGAAGCCGGGCAGGGCAAGCCGGACGGCCGCTGAACGCGCTGCGCCGGGTAAAGCATCCGTTGGGCGAGCGGGGAGCAAGATCATCGCCACCACTGCCGGAGACCGCCATGAAAGCCCTGATCATCCCGATGCTCGCCGTGCTTGGCCTTGGCGCCTGCGCGACCAACCGCGCCAGCGATGCGGATCGCCTGGCCATGTACCAGGCGCATTCGGGTGCACCGGTGAAGCAGATCCGCTTCTACAACGCGATGGGCTGGGACCGCATCGACGACGAGCACGTCCTGCTCAGCATGCGGCCGAAGGAAACCTGGCTGATGAAGGTCTCTGGCCCGTGCCTGGATTGGGGCAGTGCGTCGCCGGTATTGCGGTTGAGTTCGACCGGTCCGTACGTGATGGCGAAGCTCGATCGCATCCTGACTGACGGTTCCCCGGTGAGTTGCAGGATCGAGGAAATCCGCCCGGTCGACGTGCAGGCGGTGCGTGCGGCCGAGGCGGCGCTGCGCGCTCAGGCGTCGGTGGGCACGTAACCCGCCGGCTTTTCCGCGCCGCCGCCGAACAGGAACTTCAGCATCTCGCCTTCCAACAAGGCGCGGTGCTGCGGGTTGAGCGGCGACAGCCGGTTCTCGTTGATCAGCATGGTCTGGTGCGCCAGCCAGCGCTGCCAGGCCGGCTTGCCGACGCTGGCGAACACGCGCTTGCCGGCTTCGCCGGGCCAGGGGGCGAAATCCAGGCCCTCGGTTTCGATCTGGTCCACTTCGCAGAACACCATCCGCGCCATCGTCATTCCTCCAGCAATCGCCGCACCGGTGCGGGCAGGCCGATGGCCTTGAGTTCCGCGCGCGCTGCCCAGCGTAGATCGCCATTATCGCCGACCGCGTCGCGCGGCCGCACCCCGGCGATGCGGTGCGGATGGATCCGCAGCCGGTAGTGGCTGAAGCCGTGGACCATGGCGTCGCCGCTGCGCGCGGCATCGATCTGCATGGCGCGCGGGCGGTCGTAGCCGGGGCCGCGCCAGGTGAGCAGGCACTGGTGCCGCTGATGCGCGATTTGGGGGCGAGCGTGGCCGAGCTGCCCGCCGCGGCCGCGCTTGGCCATCACTGCGACATCCTGCTGCTTGGGGGGCAGGTGCCGGTGCTAGGCGCCGTGGAGGCGCTTGAAATCCGCGCCGATCTAGTCGTCGAAGCCGGCGGCATGGTCGACGTAGAGGCTGACTGGGTGCTGGAGGCGCGCGGCGCAACGGTCATCCCCGACGTGCTGACCGGGGCCGGGCAGGTGGCAGCGAGCTACTTTGAATGGGTGCAGGGGCTGCAGCAGTTCCTGTGGACTTCGCGCGAGGTCTACGCCCAGCTCGATCGGCTTGCCGCCGACGCGGCCCGCCAGGCATTACAGATTGCCGATGCGCGCCGGCTGTCGCTGCGCGCCGGTGTGCTGGTGCTGGCGGTCGGTCGGGTGGTCGAGGCAATCGTGGCGCGCGGGATCTACCCGTAGCAGGCCAGGTGTGACCGATGGCGCGCATCTGATCGACCTGCTGCTGGCTAGCCCTAGCCGGCTGGGGCAATGCCAATCGTGATGGATTTTTTGTGTGTGCGCGATCAGCTTGGCAAGCGGCGCTGCTAGGCTGGGCGTGGCCCGCCCAGCAGCTGTGTCGCCAGCTCCTTTACGAGCTTGGCCGCCAGCGCGGCAGTGATGCCCTGCGGGTCGCGCACCGGGTTGAGCTCCACTAGGTCGGCCCCCACTGGTGCAGGCAGGCCCTGAATGATCCCCAGCAGTTCGCGGGTGCTCAGGCCGCCCGGCTCGTGGTGCGATACGCCCGGCGCGAAGGCCGGGTCGAGCGCGTCGAGATCGAGCGACACGTACAGCGGCCCGCTCAGTCGCAGCTCGAGGCCCGGCCGCCACTCGCGCATCGTTATGATCTCCACGCCGAAGCGCGCGGCCTGAGCGCGCTGGTGCGGGTTCAGCGTGCGGATGCCCACCTGCACCAGCCGCGCGATCAGCCCTTCCTCCAGCGCGCGGGCGAACGGGCAGGCGTGCGAGAGGCGATCGCCATCCAGCTCGTCGTACAGGTCGGGGTGCGCGTCGATATGCAGAACGGTGAGCCCGGGGTAGTCCCGGCCATAGGCGCGCAGCAGCGGGAAGCTGCTCGCGTGGTCGCCGCCAAGCGCCAGCAGGCGCCCGCCGCGGGCGAGTACATCTGCGGCCGCGCCGGTGATTGCCGCCAGCGCCGCGGTGTCGTCGCCGAGCGGGATAGCAAGGTCGCCTAGGTCGTGCCAGCGCGGCTCGACGCCAAGGTCGTGACCGTTCTCGGCGCAAAGGTTCATCGCCCCGTTGTGCAGCGTGGCGCGAATTTGTGTCGGGGCCAGCGCCGCGCCGCGCAGGAACGAGGAGTGCGCATCCCACGGCACGCCCAGCATGGCCAGATCGCCTGGCTGGATAGCGGCCAGCCGCTCGGTCGCACGTGCTGTCATTCTGATTCCTCGCTCTAAGCTTGATGTTCAGAAACCAACCTCGCGAGCGAGCGCGTCACCGAGGCGCGCGAGCAGGTCGAGCGCCTGCTCAGCTTCAGCGGCCGTCATGCCCTCGATGGCCAGATCGTTGATGTACTGGGCCTCGGCGGTGAGCGGGCCGCGCAGTGCGCGCCCTCGCTCAGTCATCCGAATCAGGAGGCGTCGCCCGTCAGCGGGATCCGGGCTGGTCGTGATCAGCCCGTCGCGCTGCATCCGGCTGATGGTGGCGGCAGCCGTCGGCTGTTCGATATCAAGGTAGTGGGCAAGCTCGGCCTGGGTACTCTGCTCGACCTCCCAGAGGATGAGCAGGACCCGAAACTGGCCGATCGGTACGCCGTGTGCGGCGAGCCGACTGTCCAGCGCACGCGAGAAGAGCCGCGCGAGGCGGTAGGAGAGATACCCCAGGCTCTTTGGGCGCGAAAAGTGCGTTTCCAGTGCGTGATGCTTTGGTGGCATACCGATGCTCTGCTGTTGTTGGCCGTCTACAATGCCCCCGCCTGGTTCCTCGGCGGAGAGCCCACCGCCAGCTTGGGCTTGTCGACGCCGAATGCGATGAGCGCGAGCGTCAGTGTGCTCGCGACTGTGCCGGCGATACGCTCGGCCGCAGCGACGGTCGCACCGGGGGCTGTGGCGGCGCGAGCCGCCTCCAGCGCCGCCTGCCGGCGGGCAAGAGCAGCGCCGCCACAAGGATTCCTGCCACAACCGCTAGCCCGGCGTGCATTGCAAGCCAGCGGTGGCGAGCTGGCGAGAGCCGCGAGATCCACACCAGGGCGAAGCCCGAGATGGCCGCCAGTGCCAAACCAGGCATCGTCAGCGCCTGCGTCATTGCCACGCTCTGGGCGTGCATAAGCGCAAACGCTGCCGAGCCCGGTGCTCCGCCCCCACTCCACCGACAAGCCGGTTGAGCAAGCCGCCGAGCAACGTTGCTAGCCCGGCCAGATGAATGACCTTTAGGATGCGTTGCATAGCGGGCTTCTGTTTATCATAGTCTTGCGAAATGGTCAAGTTCGACCTACGCGCCATCCCAGATCGTCGCGACGAGGGCGGCCAGCAGCCCAACCAGACCGACATACGCGCGGATGGTGTGGCCGAGCTCCCAGCGGTCGCGTAGCGCTGACCAGTCCGCAGGTGGAGCAGCGGTATTCCAGGTGTCGATCGCGAAGTTGACTGGCGCATTGATGGTCAGCGTCGAGATCACCATCGCCACCGCACAGGCCAGCGCGAGCCCCTGAAGCGCGCGGGTTCGCGGGCTGCGCCGCCAGACGAGGAACAAGGCCCCAATCCCGCTCGCGACCGTGGCGATCATCAGGATGGGCGTAAGCGTCTCCAGACGATCGTTCATCCCCTGCTCAAGGATCGCATACCCTTCGGCGGGGAGCCGGTTCTGGGCTGGGATCAGCGACCACTGCGTGACGGCCATGAAGCCGGCGAGCAGCGCGAAGGAGAAGAGGTGCGTGAGCTTGAACCAACGATCCATGGCAAGCGCCTCCCAGAAAAATACATAGCATGCTATTCAATTAATAATGCATAGTATACTATGTATTGTCGGGATGTCAAGTGCCTCACCAAGGCGGCGCAGACTCACACCTCTGGCCTCGCAGGCTCAACAGCGCCGTCGACCTGTTTAGCGGATGCATCGTTCAAATGCACCCTCGCGCGCAGCGCGTCGAGGTAGGCCTGCAGCACAAACGCGAAGTCGTCGTCGGCGCGGGTGTCCTGAAAGTATGGCGCGAGCTCGATGAGGTACGGCCGTTCTGAGCCCGTGAACTGCTGGCTATCCCAGCGCTCCCACGTGGCCTGCGCGTCGGCCCGGCTCACCGTCAGCCCGCGGGTGTGGGCCAGGACAAATCCCAGAACCACGGCCACCAGCCCACGAAAAGCGCTGACCTGCTCACGCGGGCTGAGGCCGGCCGCCTTCAGCGCCAGCAGCACCCGCTCCATCCCCATCAGCACACGCCCGCTCAGCGGCTCCGCCTGCTCGATCTCCGTCACCAGGGCCGGGTGGACAATCAGCGCTCCATAGAGTGACTGCGCGAAGTATTCCAGGGTCGCCGGCCAGGCGAGATTTTCCGCCGGCTGCGTGATCGACGCGAGCACCCGATCGACCATGCCATGCAGCAGGTCGTCTCGGTCGCGCACGTGATTGTAGAGCGACATCACCTTGACCCCCAGCGCGGCGGCCAGCTTGCGCATCGAGAGGCCCTCGAGCCCCTGCGCGTCGACGATCGCGAGCGCGGTGGATAGGATCTCGTCGCGGGTGAGCGGCGGGCGGCTGCGTGGCATAGCGCGATCTCCTTCCCGGAAACTTGACAACGTACAGTGTACGTAGTATACAGTACGTACACTGTACGTTTTGTTATTCCAAGGAGCGAATCCTTCATGAAACGTGTCGCCACCTTTCTGATCGTCGTTCTGGCGCTCTCGGCTCCGCTCTGGCTCGCGGCCTCCGTCGTCGATGCCACGCGCATTATTCCGGTCGCGCTGCCGCTGAGCGCGCTTCAGTTTCTCGTGGTGCTGCTGGCGGCTGTCATCGTTATATGGCGCGGCGGCGGCTCGGTGCCGGCGCTCCTGCGGCGCGGCCTGGACATCAATCGGATCCCCGGCCTGACGTGGCGCCTCGGGGTGGTCATACTGATGCCGCTCCTCGTGCTGTGCTCCTACGGCCTGACGTTGCGAAGCGGCGTTTCGGTCAGCGTTCCCCCGACGCCGCTGCTGAGCCTGCCGGTGCTGCTGCTCATCTACAGCCTGAGCGCGTACTGCGAGCAGCTAGGATGGACTGCTATCCTCACCGATGCGCTGCTGACGCGCTGCAGCGTGCTCGCCGCCGGCCTGATCGCCGGCGGCATCTGGGCCGTGTGGCACTTCATCCCGTTTCTGCAGACTCACCACAGCCTCGCCTGGGTGGCCTGGCAGTGCGCCTTCACGATCGCCTTCCGGGTGCTTCTCACCCGCGTGTACGTCGCGACCAACCGCAGCGTCTTCGCGACGATCGCACTGCACGCGACCTACGACACGGCCTTCTCATTCCTGCCATCCTTTGGCTCGTCATACGACCCGCAGTGGATGACGGTCGTCACCGTAATGGCCGTGGCTCTGCTGTTCGTCGGCGCGAGGCCCCATCGCTTTCGCGCGCTTGACCGGGCCTGAGCCTCGGGATAGACCATCTCGGTATCCCTTTGGTGGGGTTTTGGGGGCGGCTTCGCCGCCCCCAAATTTCTTATTGTGTATGACTTACGCAGTTGGCGAGCTCAGCCTTCGGCAGAGCGGTACCGAATTCCTTAGAGGTGTGCGGTTTTTCCGCGCGGAGCGCGGAAAAACCGCACACGATGAGCAAAAAGTACCCTGCTGGCGCAGGCACCATGCACGGCTTCGGGAAGCTGAATAGCGCAACTGCGTAACTCCTATTGTGTTGCACTACGCGGCGAAGCCACGTAGTGCAGCACAATCTATACGTGATCAAGCGAACATCTTATCAATCGGTTCATGGGCGGTGTTGGTCAGACTTGTCGCTCACGTCACGTCCAGCAGAAACTGGGTCACATCGCGCCGGAGCTCGTCGCTCCGCGCACCGAACTGGAAGAAGCCGTGATCCGCGCCTGCGTACTCCGTGTAGGTCACATGGCCGCCGAAGCGGTGACGTAGCGCCTCGGCGGCGATCCGCGACGAGCGGACCAAGCGATCCTCGTTTCCTGCGGCGATCAGCGTACGCGGAAGGGCGTCGAACGGCAGGAGCTCCATGGGCGTGATCCGGCTCCCAATGGCGCCTGCTTCGCTGCTTGCCGGACTGTACGCCTTGAGAAACAGCTTCCCGCCGGGGAAGCCATCCGCGACGATTACATCGCGCTCGAGCACGCCGTAGAGCGAGACGATGCTCACAACCTGCGGTAGTTCCAACGCGCCCGCGGTGAGCCCCACTTCCTGGAGCGCGTCATTTGCCATCAGGATGCCCAGCATCATGGCGAGGTTCCCACCGGCCGAGTCGCCCACGAGCTGCACGCGCTCGATGCCCCTGGCGCGTATCCACGCGAGCGCACCCAGCAGCGAGCGCAGCGGCTGGGGATGCGGGTCCTCAGGCGCACGCGGATACTCGACATTGAAGATGCGAAACCCTGCCTGGACGAAAGCCGCGAGCGGGCTATAGTACTGCTCTTTCTGCCCGCAGACCCAGGCTCCACCGTGGATAAAGACGATCGGCACGGCTGGCCCGGCGATTGCCGGCTCGATGACGTCCAATCGCTCCCGTGGGAGCGCGCCGTAACGGGCTTCCGTGATCGCGGCCGGTAGCCGACGACGGTCGCGCTGTGACCACAGGGTTATCACAGCCGTCAGACCGCGCCAGCCCAACAGCTGTACGATGTCGGATGCTGAGAGCTTCACGTTCTTCTTCAAGCTATTCTCCTTCTGGTGTGCTCTGCCTAGATGGCAGCGCTTTCCCGTTGCGCGCTGCGGGGGAGGAGCCGGACGAGCCCGAGGCAGCAGGCGATGATAGCAGCGACCACAGCGAGGCTGGTGACGATGGCACGTCCATCCCCATGCGTCGTGAGCGTGGTGAAGTAGATGGTGGTCATTACTGCCGTGCCGATGCTGGTGGCCAGCTGTTGGACCGCGGCGAGTGAACCGCTGGCGCTGCCGGCTTCGTGGGTGTCCACATCGCCGATCGTGATGTCGAAGAGGTTCCCGAAGCAGGTGCCCAGCCCAAGCCCCAGCACAAAGATCGGCGGCACGAGCGCCCAGATGCGCACTGCGGGGCCAAGGACACCGATGACGATGGCCAGGCTGGCGACGCCGACCAGCGTGATCACCAGGCCGATAGCGATCAGGGCGCGGCCAAGCCGATGAATGAGGTTGGCAGCGGCGATCGAGGCGACGATAATGCCAAGGGACATCGGCACGAGCCCGAGCGCGGCGCCAGTGGGCGTGGCGCCGCGGCTCTGCTGGAAGAATAGCGCGAGAATGAGCGACATACCGCCGATCGCCGCGAAGAACACGAGGCCAAGGATCAGGCCGGAGGTGAACCCCCGGTTGGCGAGCAGGCTCGGCTTCACGAGCGGGCTGCGCGCGGTACTCTGGCGCCAGCAGAACAGGCCGAAGCACACGACACCCGTCGCCAGGAGGGTGAGCGGTGCAGCGCTCCACCCGGTGTCGCTGCCGCTGATCAGGCCGTAGATCAGCGCGAACATTGTCGCGGCAAGCAGAGTGGAGCCGAGGCCGTCGAGTGCGATGCTGCGGTCGGCTGGAATCCTGGGCAGCACCTTGAGGCCGAGGATAAAGGCGAAGCTGCCGATGACGAGGTTGATCAGGAACATCGGCCGCCAGCTCAGGCCGGCGAGATTGGCATCGACCAGGAACGCGCCGAGGATGGGGCCGAGGACGGCGGCCAGGCCCAGGATGGGGCCAAACACACCGAAGGCCGTGCTGAGCTGATCGCGCGGGAAGGTCGCCTTGAGCATCGCGAAACCCTGCGGGATAAGTAAGGCGCCGAATGCGCCCTGGGCCAGCCGGCCGACGATCAGCATCGCCGGGGTGACGGCGACGCTGCACACGAGGGAGGCGAGGGTGAAGCCGGCAATGCCCGTGAGAAAGATGCGGCGCTGCCCATACTTGTCGCCGAGCCGACCGCCGAGAACCAGGAGCACCCCAAGGGCGAGAGCGTAGCTCGCGCCGAGCCAGCTGATGAGCGCGTGGCCGCCGCCAAGCTCGCGCTCAATCAGGGGCGCGGCGATGTTGGTCATACTGGCGTCGAGCAGATCCATGATGTCGGCGACGATTACGACCAACAGGATGACCCAGAGGTTCGGCTGCGGGCGTCCGGTAGGGGTGGCCATACAGACACTCCTGTGCAATGGGTGAGGTGAGGCGATCAGCCTGGAGCTCACCTGGTGTACGCGTCGAGCCTCGCAGCTGTAAGCAAGGAGGTTGCGTACATCGTTATCGTATACGTACATTGTACAATACAATAACAATGTACGCAAGCGGCAATTGCGGAGCTTTCGATGTGAGTCCGGGCCACATGTTCCGTTGCGCCCGCCAGGGCGCAACGCCGTGCAGGTTAGGCCAGCGGGCGTCGGTCTCATGTGGAACATGGTCGAGGCAGGTGCGGTACAATGTGGGACGCAGCGCAGTATTGGCGAGCGCTGCCAGGGAAGGCGAGGCTGTATTGACCGAGCAGAACGACGAGCAGGCCCCGGTGGTCTGGGACCAGCCCGATCCTCCGGCGCGCCCCTACGTGCCGCTCGACCGGGCACGCATTGTGGCTGCGGCCATCAAACTGGCCGATGAGCAGGGGCTGGAAGCATTCACGATGCGCAAGCTAGCCGCAGTGCTTGGCGCTAGCCCGATGTCGCTCTACCGGCATGTCGCCCGCAAAGAAGATCTGATCGACCTCATGCTTGACCACATCGTGGGTACGTACGACCTGAGCGGCATCCCGTCCGGCGATTGGCGCGCCGACCTCGTCACGCTGGCCCGGCAGCAACGCGCCGCCGCCTTGCATCATCCCTGGTCGATCATCCCGGTGGTTCGGCCGGCTTTAGGGCCGAACGCCATCGCGCACTTGGAAACCGCGCTGTCTGTATTTGATGCAACTCCGTTGCCGGTCGCGTGGAAGGCCTGGGCGACGAACCTGGTAGAGACGTATGTTCGCGGCAGTGTCGAAGCCGAGCTAGCCGACGCCGCCGCAGAGCGTAGCAGCGGCATGACTACGGAGCAGTGGCAGCGGACGATGCAGCCCTACCTCGAGCGCCTGCTCGCGACAGGCCGCTACCCGCGGGTGAAAGCCTTTTTTGATGATGAGAACGAGATCACGCGCGACGAGGCCTTCGAGCGTGGGCTGACGACGATCCTTGACGGCATCGCGGGCCTTATCAGCGGGAGTACGGCACCGCCAGGCTGATCTGCTCGCACGGGCGAATGCCGGCCGCGCTGAGCGTGAGCCGTATACGCTCGATCCTCTCAAGCACGCTGCTCGCCATCTGCGCGTTCGTTTATGGAGCAAGCCCGGCGTGCCTAGATGCTGGAGGTCACCGTTGCGCCCAAACGTTCAAACAGTATAACCCGTGTCTCCGTACCTGTTCGCTATCTTATCTTTCCGCGATTGCCCATCTGGACGACGTGCTGGAGCAGTTGCGCGACTACGGCCACTCGACCACTTCGATTACGCTCTCGATGGTGATCACGAACCGGAATGTCGGCAAGCCAGGCGCCGGCAACAATGCGCAGCTTGGAGTGTAGCCGGCGCCATCATGCGCCAGGCCGGCAGCGATCTATGCCTTGGGTACAAGCACGTTACGCATCAGCACGCTATCGTGGCAGCTCCCGTCGTCGAACACTAGCTGCTTCCGCTCGAGCCAGACATACCCCAGGCGCTCGTAGTACCGAGGCAGCCGGCCGTCACCGTAGTAGCAGTCCAGATAGATCGCGTCGCTCGATCGTGCGCGCGCGTGCTGCTCGGCGTAGCCCACCAGCGCCTGCCCGTCGTGCTGCCCTCCCGGCTCCCGTATGCTGGCCAGGGTCGCCAGCCACGTGACCCGCCGATGGATCACAAGCTCGGCCCAGGCGTCCGGGGTCGCCGTCGCCAGCGTCACCACCGCGCGCAGCCGGCCTTCCACGAACAGGCCGTGGTTCTCCCCGGCGTGCTGCCGGTGTGCGTAGATCGCGTATGGAACCCGCCAGGCCGGTAGCTGGCGCTCCTCGAGCCACGCGGCCGCATCCATGACGATCTGATAGGCCGCATTGAGCTCCGCAGGTGTGAGCTGTCGGCAGTGATGGATCATGAACCTGTGGCTCCTTGAGCAGGTCTCCAGGCGTCGCTGGCGTGTCTCCGCCTGCTTGGCGCTCATCACCCAGCGGATCACTGCCTGGCGATACGAGGGCGCACGGGCGCTGAAAAGGCCTAGGCCTTCTCGTTGGCCTGGAATAGTGCTTCAGACGCAGCATCAAACGCCGCTTCGTGACGTTGCTTATAGGAGTAGATGACCGTGCGCTTGTCGCGCCAGCGCTCAAATGCCTCCAGCCCAGGCGGGCGCATCCGCCGTTGCGAAGAACACCGCCGCTTTGGCCTGCTCATGATCTCGCATAGCGTTCCTGTCTACATCTACGCTCCAAGCAGATAGGCTTCTCGTAGCCACCCGAGCAACTCTTCATCATGGATTCGGCATTGCCGTCGATGCGGTGCTGGATGCGGAGTAGGCGCTTGTTTCGGCAGATGTTGCTAATGTTTCTTAGTGCTGATCATCGGTTGCTCGCCGCGAATCCGAGCATCAGCCCCTAACAACTCCAACCACTCGCCCGAAAGGTTCGTCGGCGCGCCCCTCGTTCCAAGTCACACCACGTGAAGGTCTGCTGACATGTCTCCCGCCAGATGCCTGCCTCACTAAGAAGCTGTTTGAAAAGGGTGGTTTGGAGGGACTTCGTCCCTCCAAGTTTCC
>CALLYN010000212.1 GCA_937858455.1 uncultured Kouleothrix sp. | reverse complement strand
GGCGCCTTCGGCGATGGCCGGCGCGTTCGGCGCGCAGCCGATCGCCTTGGCCGGCTTGCCGGCGGGCTGCGACTGCTGCGGCGCGGCATGGTAGGCATCGGCGCCCAGCAGGCCGAGCAGCACGTCGTAGGGCGCCTTGTTCTCGGGGTGGTACTCGAACTTAGCGCGCTGGAACCACTGCGTCAGGTACATCTGGCCGTCGGAGCCAGGCTCCATCTGCGGCTCGGAGATCGGGAAGCCGAACAGCGCGAGCGACTCGGCCGGGCTCTTGGCTTTTTTGTTGCCATCGAACTCAAGGCCATTGCTCGACCAGAAGCCCCAGAACTGCGGTGCGATCGCGTGGCCGGTCTCGGCGAAGTAGTGTGGCGCGCTCGGGTCGGCCTTCGGGAACGTCTGCCAGTCGCGGCCCTGCGCGGCCAGCCGGTCGGCGCCAAGCAGCCCGAGCAGCACATCGTAGGGCTTGGCGTTCTCTTTGTGCAGCTCGAAGCGCGCGCGCTCGAGGTACTGCACCTTGTACTTCTGATCGCCGACCTGCTCGTTCTTTGCCGGCGAGAGCGGCAGGCCGAACACGGCCAGCCCGCCGTTGTCGCGCCAGAACGAGGCGAACCGGAAGGTCAGGCAGTCGGGCACCTGTTGAAAACAGATTTCATTCGAGGCAGCCTGGGCCGGCGCTGCGGCGGCGAAAAGCGAGAAAAAACAAATGATCAACAACAAACGACGCACACGGGTCTCCTTTCAGCTTTGCTTGCGGCGGGCGTATAAGCGACCATTCAACAGATTACAATGCGGCCGCGGTTAGCAGGGCAGAGCCTGAATTGGTAGTGTTAAGTGTAACCCAAGGCGCCGGCAATTTCAATGAATATGGCGTTATCTTGGTGGCCGTGCCGCCGGCGCACACGCGGGTTTCGCTTGTTCAGAAGCGGCTGGACGCTCCAGGGCATCGGCGCGGCTGAGATGACAGTTTCGACATCGGGCGCGCAATGGTATACTACCGGGCATGACGAGCGCACCCACAACCGGCCGGCGCGGCGTGCATGTGCTACGCGCCGGGCTGATGGAGTACGAGGCGGCCTGGCAGCGCCAGCGCGAGCTGGGCCGGCTACGCTCGGCAGGCGCGATCGGCGATACGCTGATGCTTGTCGAGCACCCGCACACCTACACCTTCGGCAGCCGCCCCAAGCCCGAGCAGTTGCTGGTGCCGCGCGCGGCGCTTGCGGCCCAGGGCGTGGCGCTGGTCGAATCCGACCGCGGCGGCGACATCACCTACCACGGGCCGGGCCAGGTGGTCGGCTACCCCATTCTGAAGCTCTCGCAGCACGGCGGCGACGTGCTGCGCTACCTGCGCATGCTGGAAGAGACGATTATTGTGGCGCTGGCGAGCTATGGCGTGGCGGCCGGGCGCATCGCCGGCCTGACCGGCGTGTGGGTTGGCGAGGAGAAGATCTGCGCGATCGGCGTGAAACTGAGCGCCAGCGGCGTGACGCAGCACGGCTTCGCGCTGAATGTCGCCACCGACCTGCGTTTCTTCGCGCAGATCGTGCCGTGCGGCATTGCCGACAAGGGTGTGACATCGCTGGAGCGCGTGCTGGGGTACGCCCCGCCGCACGCCGAGGCCGAGCAGCGCGTGGCGGCGGCGTTTGGCGAGGTGTTCGGGGTCGCGCTGCTATAAAATCAACTTCGGCTGATCACTTGCTTTATGGTGGAGGTTCGGGGGCGGTGCAGCCGCGGCGCAGCAGCACGAGGCCTTCGGCGGCTTCGGGCGCGATCGCGGCAGTGAGGCGCATATGCGCCTCGAGGCGAGTGGCGGCGGTGGGGATCCACTCGTGGCCGCGGTCGCGCACGCGCACCAGGATGCAGCCAGGTGGCAGACCGAGATCGCGCACGGCCCTGCGGTCGAACGGCGCGCCAGGCTCGACCTCGACCTCGATCACCATAGGCGCCGCCAGCGCGTGGTGCTGGTCGCCGCGCCGCAGGTCGCGCTCGAGCAGCGCCTCGTAGATCGGCAGGCTGCCGAGGTACTCGGCCAGCGCGTAGGCGCAAAAGCACGCCACCAGCAGCGGCAGCATCTGCTCGTAGTTGCCGGTCATCTCGAGGATCAGCACCACGCCGGTGAGCGGCGCGCGCACGATCGCAGTGAAGTAGGCGGCCATGCCCACCACGGCGACGATCGCCGGCTGCGGCAGCGCGCCCGGCGCGAGCGCGTGGGCCAGCTGGCCAATCGCTAACCCCAGCAGGGCGCCGAGCCCAAGCAGCGGCGCGAAGATGCCGCCCGGCGCGCCGATGGCATAGCTTAGCAGCGTCAGGCCGAAGCGCGCTGCAAACCAGGCCGGGATGAGCGCCAGCGCGACCCCGCCGCCCAGCGCAAGCTCAGTCAGATCGTGGCCACCGCCCACCGCCAGCGGCAAGAGCCAGCCCACAATGCCAGCCAGCGCGCCTACCGCAGCCGCTGCC
>CALLYN010000211.1 GCA_937858455.1 uncultured Kouleothrix sp. | reverse complement strand
TGCCCATGCCCTGGCCGGGGCCGCGCATGTGCTGCGGCGAGTAGCCCGTCCAGATTGTCGGCGTGTAGAGCACGTCGGCCTGCTCGGCGGCGCGCTTGCTCACCTCGTAGGCGGTGACGGTATCGGTGCTCAGCGGCAGGTGCGGGCCGTGCTGCTCGAGGCTCGCCATGGGCACGAGGATCAGGTCGCTGCGCTGCAGGTACGCCTGAATATCCGGGTAGGCCAAGTCGGCCAGGCAGTGCGAGAGTTGTTGTTCGGCCATTCCTTTTCTCTCCATACTGGTGAGCCACAAGGCACGGATGCGAGCGTCTTCCGCTGGTATTCCGCGGTATCCCTGGCTCGTATGCCTCGGTTCATCGCGCCAACAGGCCAAGAAACGCATCGGCCACTGCGGTGGCGAAGGGCGGGTCGTTGATGTGCGCGTCGATCAGGTGCACCGGGATGCCCGGCCGCAGCGCGCCCAGCAGCGCCTCGCGAAACGCCAGGCTCGCCTCGGGGTCGTAGAATGCGCCGCCGGGCACGTCTGGGATCGACACGCCGCCCAGCGGGATGAACAGCTCGACGGGGCCGCGCGCCGCGTTGAGCTTGCGCGCGATCGTCGCGCCGACCTGGGCCTGCTCGTCGCGGCTCAGGCGAATAAGCGTGAACTCGGGGTTGTGGTAGTACGCCGGCCGGTCGCGCAGCGCTTCGGGCACGGCGTTGCGCGGGCCGTGGCATGCGAAGTCGACGCAGCCCGTCACAACCACCTGCGGCAGCCCCAGCGCGCCGGCCTTCTCGAGCCGCTCGGGCGCCGACTGGAAACCGTTGAGCATTGGCTCGGAGAGCTCGTTCAGCGTGTAGTCGATCACCCCGCTGAACAGACCCTGCTCAAGCAGCTCTTCCATGATCGGCCCGCCGACGCCATTCGAGTGAAAGATCACCGTCTCGTAGCCGCGCGCGGCCAGGTAGTCCTTCGCCACCATCATGCCGCGCGTGGTGTTGCCGAGCATGGTGGCGGCCACGTACGGCCGCGCATCGCCGGCGGCAAGCTCGGGCTCCTGCGCCAGCGTATGGCCGTTCGCGAGCATCCCGGCCATGGCCGCCACGACATTGTCGAACACGGTGCGGCTGATCGGGTTGATGCCCAGGATGTCGATCAGCGAGTGCACCACCATCACGTCGCGCCGCCCGATCAGCGGGCCGAACTTGCGCACGCCCGAGGCGATCGGCGAGACGATGATCTTCGGCACGCCGATCGGCAGCGCCTTGGCCGCCGACGCGCCCAGCACCGCGCCCTCGGCGCCGCCCAGGCAGATCAGGCCGTGGCAGCGCTCGTCGGCGAAGAGCTCGAGCGCCAGCTTCTCGACACCTTTGATCATGCGCTCGACCGCCGCGCCGCGCGTGCCGATCGTGCGCAGCGCGTCGATATCGTAGCCTGCGGCGCGGGCCACCTCGGCGCGCGAGATGTCGGGCACGCAGCCCAGCGGCTCGCCGAGGATGCCCGAGTCGAGCACCAGCGCGCCATAGCCCAGCGCCCGCAGCCGCTCGCGCAGGTAGGCGATCTCGTGGCCCTTGGTGTCGAGTGTGCCGATCAGTAGAACCGTCTTCATGCGTTTTGAGCTTTGAGCTTTGAGCTTTGGGCTCTGAGCCTGGCAGCTCAAAGCTCAAACCTTAAAGCTCAACATTTACATGTGCTTGCGCAGCGTCTTGATGCTTTCCTCGACCAGCCACGAGTAGAATTCCTCCGAGAGCACGCCCGAGCCGTGGTCTTCGATGAACTTCAGCTGGTCGGCGGTGAGCGTCGCGTCGGCGGCGGCCAGCGCGTTCTTGTACGGGTTGGCGGGGGTACGGTCGATCGGCGGCACGAACTCGACGGTCAGCGAGCCCTCGTAGCCGATCTTCTTGCAGGTGCTGAGCAGGCGCTCCCAATCGAGCGCGCCCTGGCCGCAGGCCATGCGATTGTTGTCGGCCACGTGCAGGTCGTACAGCTTGGCGCCGGCGTTCTCAATCGCCTTGAACATGTTCGCGTCTTCCTGGTTCATGTGGTACACGTCCAGGCACACGCCCACGTCGGGCGCGACGTGCTCGGCCAGCAGCAGCGCCTGGTCGTGGCGGTTGAGGAAGTTGGTCTCGAAGCGGTTAAGCGGCTCGAGCGCCACGCGAATGCCCTCTTTGGTGGCGTGGGCGTGCACCTCTTTCAAGCCCTCGATCGCCCACTGCCACTCTTGCTCGGGCGACGCCATGGCCTTGACCTTGCCGACCTCGGAGGGCACAATGCTCATCACCTTGCCCTCAAGCTCCTTGACCATGGTGATGCAGCTTTTCAGGTACTCGACCGAGCTAGCGCGCACGGCCGGGTCGGCGTGGATCAGGTCGCGGCCGGTGAACATCAGGCTGATCGAGCCATAGCAGCCGATCCCGTTGTCCTTGAGCATCTGGCGTACTGCTTTGGTGCCTGGCGCGCCGGGCGATAACTCGACGCTATCGTAGCTGATCTCGATACTGTCGTAGCCATACTTTGCCAGGCGGCGTATGGTCGTCTCGACCGGCTCGGCGCGCATCCAGTTGTGCATGGAGACCTGCATCGTTGCTTCCTCCTCGCTTAGAAGTGTTGCGGGTTGCCTTGTTCCCGGGGTATTCGTGCGGGCTTTAGCGCTCGCCACTCAGAGCGTGCTCCGCCAGGAGCTCGTACAGTCCCTTCACGGCAGTCTGCTCGCCGGCGTTGGCGCGCAGGTGCGCCAGGCAGCCAGGCGCGTCGCACACCAGCGTGCGCCTCGCGCCGCCGAGCGCATCGGCGATCAGCGCGTGGCCGCGGTTCAGCTCG
>CALLYN010000210.1 GCA_937858455.1 uncultured Kouleothrix sp. | reverse complement strand
AGCGAACAGCGTGTCAATAATGGATCGTCACCTGCGTGCCAATGTCGGCCCACTCGTAAAGCCACTGGGCATCGTCGATATTTAGGTTGACGCAGCCATGCGAGAGGCGAAAGCCGGTGCCCCAGCGATCGTGCCAGTAGGTGCCGTGAAACGCCACCCCACCGACGATATACTGCACCCATGGGATGTTTGGAACATACCATGTCTCGCCGCCGGCCGAGCCGGTCATGGTTTCCACTGGGTACTTGCTATAGATCGCGAAGGTGCCGGTTGGCGTGTTGAAGCCATCTTTACCGGTAGCTACCGGCGCGTTGAACACGGGGGTGTCGCCTTCGTAGGCCGTCAGGTGCTGCGCCGTCAGATCTACGTCGATATGGCGTGGCCAGATCGCTGGTGACCAGTCGGGCGCGCCTGCCATCTGGGCACTGCCCGAGAACAGCTGCCCGTGCTGCATCGCCGCCTGGCGGCCTAGATCGGCCAGCTGAACCTCGTGCAGCGCGGCCAGCCCCAGGCCTAGCGACTGCGCCTCTTGCTGGTAAAAGCCGCCCAGCTCTTCGGGGTGGTACTCGAAGCGCGCCCGCTCGAAATACTGCGCCACGCGCGTCACACCGTCGGTAGGGCTAGGCTCTTCGATCGGCTCGCTGATTGGGTAGCCGAACACTGCCAGGCCGCCGCGCTTCAGCCAGAAGTTGAGAAACTTGCCGCCAAGCGTGTGCCCCGTTTCAGGAAAATAGCGCGCGCCGTCCTCGGGCTTGCCGGGCGCAAAAGCTTGCTTGCCGAAGAGCTGGCTGCCTAGCAGCGAGAGCTGCACCGAGCTTGGCGACTCGGGGTGATACTCGAAGCGCGCCCGCTCGAAGTACTGCACCACCCGGCCGTCCTCCACGATCTCTTCGCTGATCGGGTAGCCAAACACCAGCACACCGCCGTTCTCGCGCCAGTACGTCAGAAAGCCGGCCCGGTCGCTGACGTGGTGGCTGGTGGGCGAGAAGAACATATTCTGCACCACCGGCAGCGCCGCCGCCGACGCCGCGCCAAGCCGGCGGGCAAGCGCCTCGCGCTGGGCGCGGTCGGCCTGCTGTGCGGCAGACACCAGCGCCTGTGCGCGGTCGCGCGGCATCGGGGCGCTGAAGTCGGCCACGGCGGGCGCGTTACGTGCGTCGGTGGGGCGGGGCAAGAGCACCAGCAAAGCGGCGAGCAGGCTGGCGAGCAGCGGGAGGAGCAGCAGATAGGGGCGCGAGCGCGTCATATGGGCCTCTACGTCAGATGTGATACCGTAGTGCTACGATACCATGGGTTCATATTATATGTACATTTCATTTTCCTGACCATAGGCAAAATTGACGATTACGCCGCCCGCGCGTAGGCTGGCGACCTGTTCCGCGCGGCCGGATCGGGTACGCTACCAAGGCCGGCTGGCACGAAATCGACACTTTACAGGCCATAATTTTTGTTATACAATTTATATACCACTTGTTGCGTAAAAAGAATATACTCTCTCGCCATCTCAGGATCGTGCCCCTGAGGTATGCGCCGTATGGCTTGCTCACCTCTTTGATCGAGTGCGCTGGCTTGCGCTAGCGTTTGTCACGATTAGTTCCACATACCACAGATATGTGCGTTTTGGATTCCTCGTTAGGTTCTGCCCGGAACCTATGTGATTGTGGTGGGATGTGTAGAGGAGGAAACATGAGGAACCAACCCCAACGACTCCGGCTAAGCCAGATCGTCATCTGCTGCCTGGCCGGGCTGCTGATGGCCTGTGGCGGTTCGCCTGCGGCCGCGCTCCCATCGACGGTAGAGGTAAGCCTTAAGTCGTTCGGCATCCAATCGAACACAGCCAAGGCCAGGGCCGGCAAAGTAACCTTCAGCGTCACCAACCAATCCAGCGACCTGGTACACGAGATGCTCGTCGTAAAAAGCGATCAGACACCCGACGCGCTGCCGTACAATACCAACGAGGGGCGGCTATCCGAGGATCAAATCGACTCGAAAGGCGAAGTGCCCGAGCTGGAACCTAGCAAGAACGGCACCGTCTCGCTCGATCTGGCGCCTGGCAAATACCTGCTGCTGTGCAACATCGCGACGCATTTCAAGAAGGGCATGGTGATCCCGCTCGAGGTGCGATGAGCCGCAGCCGGGCGCATCTGCCGCCTCGATACTGAGCGCGAGCAGCGCAAATGTTTGTGCTTTGCCGAAGGCACCGCGCGATGGCGGTGCCTTCGGCATTTCCCGCGCAGCGCCGGCAAGGGGCAGACGTACGGTATAATGCTGGCATGACAGCAAACAACGATTACCCGCGCGTAACGATCACCAGCGATGGCGCTGCGCGCGGCAACCCTGGCCCCGGCGGATGGGCCGCGCTGCTGCAGCGCGCCGACGGCGCCGAGAAGCTGCTGACGGGCGAAGTGGCCGAGGCCACCACCAATAATGCCATGGAGCTGCTGGCAGTGGCCGCCGCGCTCGAGGCGCTCAAGCGGCCCTGCTCCGTCACACTGCGCGCCGACTCGACATATGTCATCGAGGGCCTGCGGCGGCTGCTGGCGGGCGGCGCGCTGCCAAACAAGAACCGCGAGCTGTGGGCGCGGCTGGGCGCGGCCGCTAAGCGCCACCAGATCGAATTCGAATGGGTAAAGGGCCACAGCGGCGACCCGCGCAACGAGCGCGTTGACGCGGCCGCGAACGCTGCGGCAGGCCGTGCGTATGCCGCCAGCGAGGCACGCGCCCCCGCCGAACGCCCCAGCGACGAGTGGCTGCTGGCGCTGTGCTCGCCGGGGGACGAGGTGG
>CALLYN010000209.1 GCA_937858455.1 uncultured Kouleothrix sp. | reverse complement strand
ACCTTCGCCGACCTGCCGCGCGGCGAGGGCGCCCCGCCTGCCGCCGCCAACGACGCGTATGGCGACACCAAGCTCGTGCCCATGCTCGAAATCCGCATGAACGGCGACGCCAGCCTGCCGCCACAGGCCGATCTGACGCCCTACAACATCTTCACCACCACGCTCACGCTCGACGGCACGCCCGACACCGCCAGAGCCGGCACGGTGGCCTACGTGCCGCTGCAGATCGTCAGCGACGAGCGAACCGGCGAGCGGGTGGCCTTCAGTGGGCGCATGCTGTTCCAGAGCCACGGCGCGCCGATCCGCGCCGACGAGGTACGCCTGGTGTGGCTGGTGCAGGCGCTGGTCGACCGGTGCAAGTCGGCAGCGAACGGCGAGTGCGCCGAATACCTCGCGCACAACCAGTCGCAGGTGATCCAGACGTACGCCGACAGCTGGTACCTCACCGGCCTGAACGCGCTTGAGGACCACGGCGCGCGCTCGGCGATCATCTACCGCGACCCGAGCGCGCAGGGCTTCGACCCGCGCGACGACGGCGCGCTGTGGCGGCTGGCCCACGGCCTCGACAACTCATTCCTGGCCGGGCGCGACGCCGACGCCGACGGCGTGCGCGACGTGACGCTCGCCGATATCAAGACGCGCTTCGACCACACCACCAGCACGGTCCCGCAGGCCAGCCCGCTGCGCTGGGGCATCGGCGACACGCTCAACGTCGACGTGCTCGCGGCGCCTTCGGGCGCTACCCTGTTCCCCACGCTCGACCGCGCCGTCACCGCGACGATCAGCAGCACCGCCAATGTGTTGAGCAAGTTCGACGGCGCATGGCGCAGCAGCCGCTCGGCCAAGCCGCTGATCATGTTCGCCAGCGAAGCCTCGTACCGCGCGCTGGGCCTGGGCGGCCTGGGCGGCGGCCACGTGGCAAAGCTCGGAAACGCGCTCGCGCTCGACTTCGGCGCGGGCACCGCCGGCCAGCCGGTGTCGCTCGACACCCAGGCCGGCCTGAAGTGGACGCCGTTCTGCGCCGACGCCGGCGCGCAAGATCCAAGCTGGCAGCCATGCGCGCCCGACGCCTACTGGGCCGACCTGCGCGACCGCTACGGCGACGCCGCGCGCCAGCCCGGCGACAGCGACGCCGCCGCGTACGGCCGCATGGTCGCCGCCGAGCTGTACTTCCTGGCGCTGGCGCAGGGCGTGAACAGCATTGTGCAGCGCGATTCCGCCCCGGCCACCGACGGCTACACCCCGCTGAGCGACGAGCAGATCAGCGCGCAGAACAGCGCCCCGGCGCCCAGCAAGATCCCCACCAGCATCGCGGTAGACGACCTGTCGCAGCGCTTTCAGGACACCACCGGCATTCTGGTGTTCCTGGGCAGCAGCGCCAAAGACATCATTGAGGGCAGCGCGCCGGCCGCCATTGCCACGGCGCGCACGATCTTCGCGCAGAACCGCCTCAAAGGCACCGTGATCGGCGTAAGCATGGCGCTGGGCGTGGCCGCCGTCACCGGCGGCGTGGCGCTGCTCGCGGCCTACAACCTGGCCGGTACGCCGCAGGTGCAGTTCGCGATCAACCTGACGCTGAAATCAATGGTAGCCTTGCTGACGGTGTACTTTGCCCTCTGGAAGCCGCTCGTCGAGACGGCGCGGTGGGTGCAGGCGATGAAAGCCGGCGGCTACTCGACGATCGAGGCGCTGCGGGAGGTCGGCTCGGCCGACTCGGCCGCGATCAACGCGTCGCGCACTGCCGGCTTCGTGGGCGCGGTGATCAGCATCGGGATTGTCTGGGGCTTCTTTATCTTCAACGTCGTGATCAACCATATCGAGCCGGGCAGCCCGGCCTTCAACAGCGCGCTGGCCGAGACGATCGCCGCCACAATTCTGGTGATCGTAATGACCGTGCTGGCGTTCACGGTTGTCGGCACGATTATCGTCGGCATTATCGCGCTCGTCGACATCATCCTGACGATCATCTGCGAGGCCGGCGTCGACGCGCTGAAAAAGGTGCCGGGCATGGGCGGCGGCTGCTTTACGCTCAACGGCGCGGCCACCAAGTTCATCGCCAAGGTGCTGTACTCGTTCGATAGCATGGTCGACTTCGATCACAAAGGCCCCGACGGCACGACCAACGACCTGCTGCTGCTGGGCCGGATCGGCACAACGCTGCACAACAAGCTCGACGGCTACGTCGCCGGCAATCTGCTCGACGTGAGGCTGCCGGTGACGACGACGATCCAGCACAAGCCGCCGGTGCCCGAGAACTGGAACCACGTGCTGCCGTACCTCTGGCTGTTTTCGAAAGACAACCTGCGCAGCAGCACGTTCCAGTACAGCCTCACGGCCGACAAGCAGGAGATCAAGAGCCAGCGCGACCAGATGAGCGACGTGTGGTCGATGAGCAACGGGCCGAAGTTCGCCCAGACGCAGCTGTACCGCGCCCAGACGCACACCGACCTATCGCTGCCGAACCTGGCGCTGCCCGCGCCGGGGCTGAACCGCGCGCTGCCGTTCTACCTGAACATGGGCTACGCCGTGCCGGCCTACGAGTGCTGGCTCACGCCGGTGCTGTTCCCGCTCGTGCCGGTGTGCTACACCCGCACGATCGACGGCTCAAGCTCGTCGCAGATCGACCAGCTGCGCTACGACATTCTGCCGAATACGCTCGACGACTTTATGACAATGGCCGAGAAGCGCGACGGCGGGCGCGGCCTGGACTGGGACAGCGCCTTCGGCTCGCTGCACGACGCCGACAACGACGGCGTGCTGTCGCGGGCGTACGGCGGAGTCGACCCGAACGACGCGAGCTGGGATAGCGACGGCGACGGCCTGAGCGATAAGTTCGAGCTCGACCGGCGCGCGCAGGGCGTGGGCTACTCGCTTGGCTCGTGGGATACCGACGGCGACGGCCTGACCGACGCGCAGGAGGCTGCGCTTGGCACCAACCCGGCCGTTGCCGACACCGACAACGACGG